>JASLYX010000007.1 GCA_030739585.1 Candidatus Bathyarchaeota archaeon | reverse complement strand
GGGTGCGGATGTCTTTTATAAAGACGCCGTAGGAAAGAATATCCTCAGACAAAATCTCTTTGAACCAACCCTTAACATCGAGGGAATGCCATACACCTCTACGGAATCAGAGTTATTCAATTCTACCCCAGTTGGTGTTGTAGCTCATAGAGCTGTTGCAAAATTCCAATCGAGAATTGTGCCTGATCAGACCGCAGAAGGCATGATCAATAAAGTCCGGGCTCATCTTGATAAGAGAGGTTATGAGGACATTGAAGTCAAGAAGCTTTATGGCTTTGGACCCGCCAGGACAAGCATAGATGAACCCATTGTACAGGCGGTCCTGAAGCTTTACAAGGATGAGGGGATGGCTTCACCGGCAATCCATCCTTCAGCTCCAGCGAGTTCGCCTACTAACGCATTCAACAACTCTTTGGGTATCCCTTGTATGTCAGGTGGACTTGGCCATGTTGGAAGGGGAAAGGAAGGAAACTATTTGGTTCTTGACGAACAAGAGAATATTGCTGGCTTGGTTAAGCTTGAGAGGTCCTTTATTCAGGTTCTTCAAAACTACGCTGAACTCGCAGGGTCCTGAAAGGGAACCCCTTTTCTACATGAGATGACAGTTCTATATGAATTAGAATTGTCAAATCGTAGAATTCCCTTTAATATTCTTCTCAAGCCTGTGCCGGCCTTTAACCTTTCGTCGAGAAATACTGCCCTCCTGATTTCGGACATGCAGAAACTAACCGTTGATAAGAATGGAGGTTGGTCTAAACTTATGCGTCTTAAAGGTGTGTCATCTGAGTTTGAAGATTACCATGCACACTTAAAGCGTGCCGTAAAAAATACAAGGAAAATTTTAACCAAGTGTAGACAACTTGGCATAAAGATCATTTTCACCAGGATTGTCTCCCAGACAAAAGACGGAACAGATATTGGGCGTCAGATATCCGTTTGGGACAAAGATTTTCCCTATGATCCAGATGATGAGACCCTTTCCTTTACTAATGAAAAAAAAGAAATTGTCCTTGACAAGTTATGCAGCAATCCCTTCAATTGCACGTTTCTGGAAGACCTTCTAAAAGAAATGGGCATAAAGTACTTGATCGTTTGCGGCGTTAGAACCCCTGGATATCTAAATGCCTTGGCATTTGATGCGGCGGACAGAGACTTTGGTGTAATTGTTGTCTCCGATGCTAGCGCAGGAGGTGTCTCAAACGGTACCCGACGACTCACTGGTGGTTTGATACGTGTCAGAAACTCTCAAGCAACTCTGGAGTTGTTAGAAGATGTTGTGGAGGGGGTTCTAGAGTGACTTATGTGCAAACGGTTCTCGGAAAAGTAGACCCCAAGGAGCTTGGTTTCACTCTTCCTCATGAGCACATAATATGTGACTCCACTCTCGGTCGCTCTTATTCTAATCGTGTGAAGAAACCTTCCTGGGGGAGCTATATGTGGTTCGATGACGTTAATGTGATGACCGAGGAGCTTAACTTATTCAGGAATGAAGGAGGAAGAACCATCGTAGAGGTAACTTGTCAAGGTTGGGGTAGGGACCCCATAGCTCTTAGAACGATATCCGAGAGAACAAATGTAAATCTTATCATATGTGCTGGATTTTATGTTGAGGAGTATATGCCTAGTTGGATCGAAAACAAAACTATCGAGCAACTGGCAGACTGGATCATCCGAGAGGTTGAGATCGGCTGCAACGCAAGGGAGAGCCACGAGGTCACCGACATAAAGGCAGGAATGATCAAGACTTCTACCAGCAGACCTGTTTATAGCCACAATGAGTTAAAGGGGCTAAGAGCCGTGGCAAAAGGGCATCTCAAGACGGGGATGCCGATAACTACTCATAATTCTGGCTCTATTCGGTATGAGCTAGAGGGTGGAAACATCGGAATGGATCTTTTGGATATATTAGAAGATGAAGGAGTAGACCCCGAAGCAGTCATTGTGGGCCACACTGATGAGAACGTTGATATCCGTAATCTTGTTAGGCTAGTGAAACGAGGGGCTTGGATTCAGTTTGACACTATTGGTAAGAATCACTATATATTGGACGAGACTAGGGCCGATCTTGCGGCATCTTTGAAGGCAAGAGGCTTATTGGGGCATCTTCTTCTAAGCCAGGACCGAAATAGGAAGCCTATGTTGAAAAAGTATAATGGACCAGGATATCTGGACATAATAAACCATTTTATCCCAATGCTTAGGGAGCGGGGTTTGACCTATGATGATATACATAAGTTGACAGTGGACAACCCATCGAACGCTTTGAGAAAGAGGAATGTATAAAGTCTGATAAACTTCATTTCCAGTCCTGTTATGAATTACACCTCTATCCCTGCCTTACCACTTCTTAGCGTAACCAGATCTGACGTAAAATCTCCGTTCCTGATTGATTTCCACTCCTTTACTGCTCAGGATTTTGTACAGCTAGGTTGTGATCTGTGGAAAGCTTCCACTCAGTAAGCTGCAGTGCTACATCCTAAAAAACCCACAATCAGCCGTGAGGTAGGGCCCACTTGGTTAGGGGGATCATGATTCTAAGGATAATATGCAATTTTTCATTATAAGTAACGCATTATAGTGTGCACATCACTATCACCTGCTTGCCCGTATAACCCGTTTGCATAGAGCCCCTCTCGCTCGTGCGCATGCTATAGATTTACAGGTAAAATAGGATAAAAAAAGCATTTTAATAATATGAAAAATATATTTTTTTGTAGGAATAAGAATGAGCGAAATAATCAAAGAGAAGCTTTTGAGACGGTTAGAGGCTATAACCAATGACTTCAACGGAGTGATGGGCATATCCATCAAAGATCTCGTCTCTGGAGACGAGTTTAATATAAATGAGAATGAGGTGTTTCCCGTTGCCAGCTCCATAAAAATTCCATTGCTAATGGAATTTTTCAGACAGGTAAAGTCTGGAATGCTCGATCTGTATAGTGAGATTACCATCCAAGAGGGAAACAAGACAAAAGGAAGCGGCGTTCTCAATGAACTAGGAGATGGCACGGTGACAATGTCTCTGCAAGATCTAGCCACTCTGATGATAATAGTGAGCGACAATACAGCAACCAATATGTTGATTGATAAAGTTGGAATGGACGATGTGAATCTCCTGATGCAAAATTTAGGATTGATGGAAACAAAATTACAGAGGAAGATGCAAGACTATCAAGCTGCTTTGAGTGGACAGGAGAATATTTCGACGCCTTTCGAGTTTATGAAACTGATGGAATGTCTCTTTAGAAAAAAGGGATTAGACGCCTGGGTGTGTGAGCAGACACTATCTGTTCTTAAAAAACCCAAGATAACCGCAATCAGCCTAGGAGTACCAATGGAACTTGAAATAGCGAACAAACCAGGAGGAATGATCGGAGTCAGCTGCGATGCGGCAATTATCTTTCAGCCAAATAGACCCTATGTAATAATTATACTTACCAAAGAGATCTCCTTGAGCGACGCTAGAAAGATCCTAGCAGGTAAACGGATAACCGAGGTCTCTAGCTTAGTATATGAATATTTCCAGTTTGAGTCCTCAGCCAACGTTTATGGGATGATAGTGCCTGAATCAGAACTCGCGTAAAGGAAATGGTAATCTATACGCATGTACAGACCTCCCGTATAAGATGACCGTAACCCCCCCTTTAGCTATGTCTTCTTCGGATCCCCCATTTTCTGCCTGAATAACGCAGATCTTTGAATACCTTAAGCCACGCGTGTGCGATGAATCCAAATACAATAGCTAATGTCGTATGAATGTTGAATATAACAATCATTTGAGATGAGAAATATGATTAAACACCATACTGTGACTTCAGGAAAGTAACTTCATCTTTGGATTCCAAAATTGGTGACGAAACATATGAAATTGACAGAATTCCCACAGACTAAACAGCTACATTCAATGCCTACGTGACGTACACCTAGAAAATCATTTATTATTCATTAACAAAATCGGTTCTTAGCGAAAGGCTACAAAGACCAATGAAATCTTCTTTATCTATTATTTATCCTATCTTTAAATCCCATTTTAGGCAGAATAAAGATGCCTGCTAAGGCGATTATGTGTTTATTGCTTTTTTTAATTCTGTAATAACTGTTTCCTTACCTATCGTTGATGTGAATGGTCCAAACCTAGGTCCCCTTGCCTTCCCAAGAAGAATTCTATATAACAACTGGAATAACCTTCCAGAAGGAAATTCTTCATCCCTAGCAACATCAAAAACAGAACTCTGGTAATCTTCCTCATCCATTGCCTGAGTTAGCGCTGTGATCAGGGAGCTGATCACCTTTGTCTCGTCCTTGTTAAGGGATACCTTTGGAAGTTCTGGTTCTCCAAAGTCCTCAATCCAGTTCAGGGCGTATTGTATCTTCTTTTCAAGCCCAATATCCCCGTCTTTAAGACTACCATAGGTATCAAGTTTGTCTCGGATGAACCTTGATTCGATGCCTTTTGGAGCAACCTTGGCAAGGTTCAATAGAAGGTTATAGGGAACGTGGATCGTAGGTTCCTCAGGGGGATCAAATATCCAAACATACTCATAAATCCCCGTGAGTTTGGACTTTTCCATATGATCTTTCACCTTTCTTTTTCCGAACCAAACGTCCTCAAGGTCATCTAGTTCATCCATGTGTGGCGGGATCGTCTCAACGGAGCCACTCTTGGTTCCTACGAACCTCTTTAGAATTAAGAGATTCAGAGACTGTGGTGATCCGTATCTGTACCAAACCTGGGGAGTAAAGACGTTTCCCGCTGATTTCGAGATTTTTTTCCCCCCCTGGTCAAGGAACATCTCATATTGGACATGCATAGGAGGCTCCCATCCGAAGATCTCTCTACAAATACGATCATTTACCCTAACAGAGTCTGCGATGTCTTTACCGAAAGCCTCGAACCGGATGTCTAAAGCGTGCCATCTGGCGGCGAATTCCACCTTCCAGCTCAGCTTACCTTGGCCGGCTGTGACATCCACCTTTCCTTCATGGCCACACCCTTCTAGCCACCTGCCCTTGACCTCCATACCCATACATCTGTAGAAAATTTTGTGTTCTTCAGGGATGTACCGGTAGGCGTTGGTGGTGTAGATACGGTTACAACTTTCACAAACCACGAAATAGGGGAGGGTATCCGTGTACTTTTCTTGGCCTAGCTCTTCCTTGATGATGTTCCCTATTTTATCATGGTTCTCCATGATTGCAACGATCTCATCATTAAGTATCCCCTCCTCATAGATCTTGGTTCCCGACATGAACGTATAATCCACGCCGCTGGTTTCTACTGCCTTAAGGAGTAGCGAGGTAATATGAGCTCCAAAGCTGTTATGACAACTACCTAGGACATCCGGGATCGAGGAGACCGGATATCCGAGCCATTCCTCCATTTCCTCTGGGAGACCCGCGGGAACCTTCCTGAGGCCATCCTTGTCGTCAGAGAAGGCAATGAACTCAGCATTGTATCCCTGGTCCTGCACAGCCTGAGCTAATGCGTGGTTTCTTAGGACGTCTGCTAGGCTCCCAATATGAGGTATCCCCGATGCCCCGATTCCGCTCTCTGTCCTAAAGCGATCTAGGCTCCTGCCGAGCTTTTTTTCCCGCTCAATCAGCTTGGCGGCTGCTTTATCATACCAGGTTCCACGTCCAATTACCTCAGGGTTCTCGCCACGTATATTGCGCATGACATTTACTCCGGAGTATATCCAGTGGTTATGCGAAGCCCTGTAAATATCTTGTTGTCTTATGACAAGGAAAAAGAGAGTTCGCCGGACCAGGGGAAGTATATTTAGGAAAATAGATCAGGAAAAGAAACAAATAATCTGCCTTCAAAAAGTTGAAACACTCTAGTAACTATACAAACGCCAAACTAAAACAATGAAAGACCCAAAAAAATTGAATAAAATAAGGGGATTTGATATATGTGAACCGTTACACATAGTTTGATCCAGGCGCTCCCCTTAGATCAACATCGATCCATATCGACACAAATCATAGCCTAAGGAACAAAGAGGAACATAAAAACCATACATTACTGACATCCTTATTTCAGCAATGACCGTAATCTATGTATACCTTACTCTCCACCGGAATTGAGGTAATAAGTGCTCTTTACTTTTGCCGTGTTTTAGGGATGCTGAATCCACAGTGGCCGCATGAAATTCTGTCACCGTGATCTGCCATAAAGTATCCCTTGCCACATCTGCTACAAAAAGGGGTCTTTCTCTCGATCTTTCCGTCCTTGATCTCATACATTTTATATGTGTTCTTAGGCATTCTATTTTTCAGACTCCTGTTTATTAGCCTCAGGCTCAAGAGTTCCTTGCTCTTCAGATTTGGCTACCGCCTCAGGCTTTTGGTTTCTCTTTATGATATAATCGGGCTCTACCAAGATAGCATTTTCTGGATCCTGATATACATGGACAAGACCTACGGTTGTATGGGTCCCTTTCTTAGTTTCTATGTTCCTGACCCAGACTCTATCCAGCTCTACCTTCATCAAAACAGCCAATTCCCTCCGGACTTTAGCCCTGCTTGGCGTTGACTGTTCCCGGATCTCAAATGTGATCTCCCTCCTACCTAGGAGGGGGTTGTCCTTTGTGGACTTTAAATTGGTTTTCAGATTAGTTTTCCTCCATTCGGGATAAGAAGTCCTTAACCCACTCCTTTTTCTTCTTTGTAACCTCGACAACGACCATACCCTCTCGGGGTTGTCCATACACAATCAGTGATCCGATAGGTGTCAACGATATGAGGGGCAGTACCAAGAGATCCTCTTCACCTTCAACGGTTATAGATACCCGACTTTTAAGGCTTACCGCCTCCCACAAGGTATTCCAGACATTAGAGTTAACCGTCCCCGCTTGATTAACCAGTGTAATTTTCTGTCGATCCCCGAAGTCCAATGGAGGAACTTTGGATCTCATAATCCTGTTATCTACGATAACGAGATCAGGTTCAAGTCCGGCATCTAGAATGTTCTTGCTGGTAAAGTCCCCTACTACTGCAAAATACGGCGGTCCTTTTTGCGTAAAAACCCTAAGTAGGTTAACGGTCACATTGGGTAATCCAATTAGGAGATTTCCAAGGGGCTTTTTCAACTCGGACCTCATAAACTCCGGGAGATTGAGGGTTTTTTTCTGGAGGCTTATTAGACTTCCAATTCTACCGGATTTTAAGGGCGTATTGTCCATCCTCGGTTATACCCATTTTATGAGCTATCTGGGAGCCATCTGAATTTAACACCACAAGAAGTCCAGAATAGTCATCGCTTAGATCGGTCGCTTTGCAAATAGGGCATGGTGTGTCCTCGGTTATGATCTTACAGACCTTGCATGCACGTTTCAAGACTCTATTACCTCTTTCTGCTGGGACTGAGATTCGATGCTTTCTAACTTGATCCACTCCAACTTTCCAAGGAATGGCTGGCGAGCGGTCACCCCTATCTTTCCGGAACTCCTGCCCCGAGGAAATGAGACTGCTACGATTTTTATTCTGAAAAGATCACCACGCTGAATGGTACGGCCGCTCTCTCTCCCGAGGAGAACCCCCTGCTTTTCATCGTATGAGATAAAATCATCCATGAGCTGTGACACATGGAGAAGTGCATCAACTGGGCCGATCCTCAGGAATGTTCCAAAGTCAGCCACTTCTACCACTTCTCCTTCCATTACTTCCTGGAGTTCAGGAAAGAATGTCAGGATCGAAAAGGTTACCAGGTGATGGGTTCCACCGTCTCCAGGGATGATCCTCCCAACAGAATTTACATCTAGATTGACAACCATAATCACATATCCCAACTCCTCATCCACGAGACCTTCATACTTGCCCCTCAATTCCTCGATGGCTGCTTTCTCAAGGGGTAGCCCAAATTGGGTGGGATCAATACGGATGGTATCCTCCATGATGATCTTGTTAAACATGATCAGATTCGCCTGCTAATTCCTTTATCCTTTGATAAAAGTGTTTGTGAACTATGAATTAGAGATCTATGAGTGTCTCAAAGCTGTACCTGTTTATACAGTCCTTCAGGTACTCTTTCCATTTGTCTCCTACTGTTACTAGAACATAAATTCCGGCGATGTCAGACCGCTGGCGAACAACCATATCCACAAGTGCTTTCACAGTCTCCCCTGTCCTGACCACGTCATCAATTATTAAAATACTATCTCGCTTCTTGATTGATTTCTTGGGAATATACAAGCTCTGTCTTATGGCCGAGCCCTTTGGGATATAAGTTTCTTCGATGAAGTCGCTTATCCCAACCTCTTTAGTGCCCTTTGCAATTAGAAGGTCTACCTCTAAAAGATAAGCCACAAGTGTGGAAATAGGGATACCATCTACGGCCGCGGTAAGAACCTTTGTGACCCTCCGCCCAGCAAATTTTTCAAGAGCATAGTTAGACATGATTTTGAGCCAAGTAATCTCGGTGACGAGGGGAGTGTTGTCGAAATATCCATCTTTGTCAAAGATGATCTTTTTCTTGAGCTCCTCCTTAATGTCTGCGATCTCTATGAGCTTGTCATAGAGACTTTGAGCCCGGTTAAAGCTGGGGAGTACATGACCGCGCATGTATCTACTTAGGATGGGAGGGCTGAGACCTAGGATATCAGAGAGTTCCTGGTATGTGTGGGTCTCACTGGCAACTTTGAGAAGGTCTGTGATCATCATCCGGTATTTGAGCTCTCTCACCCGTGTTTCCATCTCTTCATCTCCGCTTATACCCTCTGAACAAGTGGGCCTGAGGGGAATTGAACCCCTGACCACCGGATTTCTTCGATATCATCCTAAAAGTCCGATGCTCTGCCTTGCTGAGCTACAGGCCCCTAGGTCCCAAGTTGTTAATCCTTTCTAATTAACATCATATTTATAATTTTTGTAATTTGTAGTGTTCAGTTAATTTTTTTCCCTAATTCAAGCTTAATGTTATAACCTATCAAATATATTGCAAAAAATTTTTTTTGTGAAATAATCTCTTTTCTGATAAAGTTTAAATCCGGGAGTGATTTTATCCAGGGTACTTAGCGGTTGGACGAATCAGGCGGCCGTGGACACTTTAGTGGCGGATTCCAGCCTGGTATGACTTCAGCCCCCCATGGTCCAATCGGGGAGAGCTGAAAACCCGGGTTCGAATCCCGGCGGCCGCACCAATTTAACAGTGAGCTACTAGGGTAGAGTTTCTACTTCTCTACTGATAGAATAGGGACCAAAAACTGCAAGAAAATATTCCCGTCTATTATTTTAAGCAAAAATTGGGACATAACAGCACTGGTGATACTAGAAAAGGTATTTGGGTAAACGAGGAGGTCAGTCGTACTTGCTATTTCTCCAAAATCCCTCAGGAATCCCCATGTATTTCTCAAGATTGTTGAACTCAACAACCTCATCAGCAACCCTTTGAGCATGGTCTAGAGCCTTTTCTTCGTTTATCGTCTTGATCACTCGGTTTTCCATCACTATTTTCCCGTCAATGATAGAGGTTTCAACGTCGTGACCATAGGCCTCATAAACGATTCTTTGGGGAATCATAAACCGAGGCGTCAGGTGGGGCTTGTTTAAATTCAATAATATAACGTCGGCACGTTTTCCGGCTTCAAGGCTTCCGATCTCATTCCCGATACCAAGGGCATTTGCTGCGTCTATAGTGGCCATTCCCAGAACCTTTCCTGGTGGCATATAACTCGAGTCGTGGAAAAAGTGGCGCTGAATTGTCTGTGCAGTGCGCATGTCGGAGAAGGTGTCGAAGGTTCTATCAGGGGCAGTGCCATCAGTGCCCAATGCAACATTAACTCCGGCGTCTAGTAACTCAGGTACTGGACATCTGCGTCTCATTATTGCTCTAGCCCTTGGGCAATGGGAGACATGCGTCCCAGTCTCCGCGAAAATGTTGATATCCTCCTTGGTGAGACCCCCACAGTGGACAAGCATGACGTCTGGCCCTAGGAGGTCAAGTTCCTTGGCAGATTTAATTACTCCCCCGCCACCGTGAGCCATGATACCACGGCCAGATTCGTCTGCTAGTTCTCTAATTTCTTTAGCCTGCTTTCGCACTAAAGCCTGATCCTCCACCGATAGACTGTCGAGATTGGGTGAAATACTGCTAACTGTCATCCGGGCGGTCACGATATCGTTGAAATCCCCATACTTTTCTATAATTTTCCTTGAGGTATCCATCATACCATCGAAGTCCACGGTGCGCGTTATCTCTTTCTCTCCGTCAAGATCCCGGAATTCTCTAGGAGTATAAGGTGCTCTCCCTACGGGACCAAGCCCGAGGATCTCTCTGATTCCTACCTCTTTTGCACCGTCCATATGGAGCTCAGCGAATTTTGGGTTGTCAGTCCGGTAGGCTCCTCTGCCCCCACCGAGGAATGTAGCCCCCGTTGTAACACCAAATCTTATTCTCTCTAATGATGCTAGGACGGAGTCGATGTACCAAAATTCTTCTTTAACACCTCTGAGGTAAACTTCTTCAATCATGGGCCCCCAACCTGAACCAGTTTCTGCTATTGTTTTCATCATACTATGGCCAGAGTGACCATGGGTATCTATGAGACCCGGGAGCACTGCGTGTTTATTAGCGTCCAAGACCTGTTTAGCGTTGTACTTGGCTGAAATTTCATTCCTCGTTCCAACATCTAAGATGGTACCTTTTTCAATGGCTATACTCCCATCTTGGATGATCTTTCTCTGGTCATCCATAGTGACGATGGTACCACCTTCAATTACAATATCGATCATAACGTATCAATTTATACGGAGTTATCTTAAAATATAACTTTCGACGCGGAACTTGATAAAATTGTTTTATTTGATAAGAAAAAATAGAAAAAAATTATGGAATTAATGAGCTGACCTTTGGGCCTATCTCAAACATCTGTAGAAGGATGCTTCCCTGATTAACAGCTGGTCTTGTCCAGATAAGGGATATCACACCATCAGCCGGGGCCTTGATGCTCTCTTTGACTGCTCCGAAGTAGTCTCTGACCTCTCCAATAACCTGCCCCATAGTCACTTTAGCCCCATTGGGGGCCATAGGATAGAACCATCCAGCGGATTTGCTCCTGAAGTGATGAACCTGACTGACTGCATTAGGATCGTAAAGGGTGGACTCACCATCAATCATGTTGACTTTCCTCATAAAGTTCTTAACGCCGTCCATGAACCATTGGATGTCTTCCTCTCTAATCTGGCCGGTCGTGGATGAGATCCCACCGGCGCTTCCCACTTCAGGTAGGATACAGGGAATATTCATCTTAGCACATTGAGTCATGAGACTGTAACCTTTTTTTGGGAGGTCGCGGATATGCGTTTCTAGAGCTCTTCGTACATATTCTGTATCGAAGCATCGTGCGAGCATAGCTGTTTCGCTGTCAAATTTCTGGTCTCCGGTCCTAATCATAATGATATGATTTGGACAGGTCTCTTGGAAGTTACATCCATGGGTCTCAATAGCGTAGTCGGCTTTTGTAAGAATCTCAGTAGTGATAAAGTGTGCCGCCCTATCGTTCATGCCCCCTTCAGGGTTTCCGGGGAAAGCCATGGTTAGTTGGGTCCTTTCAAGTGGGGCGCCCGGGACCTTTGCTTGGAAACCAGGCATGTTAAAGATGGGCACAGTTATCAACGCACCCCTCATTTTACTTGGGTCTAGTTCATTAGCTAGTCGGATGGCACCCTCCATTGGTGGATATTCTACAGGATGGATTCCTGCAATAATAGCGAATGTAGGTCCGGGTAGCTTTCCGTTCAAAATGTTCACGGGGAGTTCGATGTTGAATCCAGAGGTTTCAGCCACTTTTACGAAGCCTTTAGCCCTAGTACCGGGTTCAGCAACAATATCCCCAATTTTTATAGTCGATGACAAACCTATTTCTCCTTGAATCAAGGTTAATGGCTTAAAGATAAGATTTAAAACCTTCGTATTTGTAAAATTTCAATCTAATTTCTTTTCGTTCTTAGTCTTTTTTGGATTTCTTTGTCAAGTAGGGAATTTTTAATGTATAATCGTGTTTAGGATTGACCCAAGAGAACAATTTGGGAGTCATCAGCCGTAGTACTATATACCCTAAGAATGCCACGACAGTCTGGAACGCGATGTTCTGGAACCAGTAAAGGTGGATGAATAGTTTTTTGAATAGTACATATCCCACGATTGTTGGATGCACAATGAGAGTTATAATAGTCCCCACTGGTATTGCGAAAATGTTGTATGGGGGCTGAATCTTCTTATGGAGGTATCCTATCGATACAAACTGGGCTATTTTAACTACTATGAGGACTTCTGGAATGATTACAGGGTTCCAGGCAACCAAACCAAAGGCCATTCCAGCTATAGGACCCGCTAGACATGATCCTATTATGGCTATTATGCTTCCTGGCTCCAAATATATGAAGAACTGTCTAGGAACATGAGCGGGGGTCAGACGCCATACGTTAATGTGATGAATGTTTCGAAAAACCATGTAGTTAACCACACCTAGAATCACGATAACCTGGAGCTCTCTATCGGTGAGCACGCATCGGATACTTTTACCACTCACCATTCAATTCACGGATTTTACCCTGATTATAAAGCCGGCTAACCTATAAATATTGAAGTAAAAAAGAGGGGAAAGAGGTTTTTCCCGTTATTTATCGTGGGTGATGTAGGCTATTGTGTCCCCCGTGTTTATGGCTTGATGTCTGGGATAAGTGTATGACCTGATATGTCCGTCGAAGGGAAATTTCAACTTTTCCACAAGGTCTCCCCAGGGATTGTAGATTTTCGCCACAACATCACCTTCTTTGATGAACTCGCCTGGTGTTCTTGTAAAGTGAATGATTCCCCCTCTTGAGGCTCGAATAGTTCCGCCGTTCTTTACCCTGCCACCGCCCCAGACGTATTGCTTGGGCTGCTTCTCGATCTCTCCATCTATCATCCCCCAGAGCTTCATCACATTCAGGATTGCCCTAGTGCCTAGATCCGTCGAGACATTGGTGACTCTTCTCGCGTCTATAAGTTCAAGAGTTACTGAGGGGGGAGGTGTATAGCTTGGGTCTAGGGCCCCTCCCATGCCATCTAATGTACCCTTAGGCGGGGAGTAAACTACGGTCAGTCCTGTCGCTTCAGCTATTTCTGTATTCTTGCCTTTGATCCGATCATCATGAAGGCTACAGAGACAAAAGGCGGTACATGGAGGGTAATTGCCGTGGATGTCGACTCTCACATCCATCTTGGAGGTAACTTGATTCCATACAGCCGCTCCGAAGCGCTGGGTTATGGACCCATTCTCGTTTCCAGGAGAGCCAAATCGTGGCCCTGTCACTAAATCTTGGGGACTCGCCCTGTCCCCAAACATGAAACCTAAGGGGTTTCCAACTGGGATGGCTACAACTAGCCCTCTCAGGTTCTTGGGGTTTAGCTCTTCCCTCATGACTCGCCTTACAACGTTCGCTCCAATGAGCTCGCCGCCATGAACGGCTCCCGAGAAGAGGAACTTGGGTCCATCCTCAGCGCCATTCATGACGATGATAGGTAGCTTCACAGGTGTTGAATCTGCGAGTTCAACAGTCATGAGCGAGCCAAAGCCTATTTCACCTGGATTAACTGTGACGTCTCCAAAAGTTACGCTGGTCCTCATATTTTTCACCTTAGTATGCTCAAACATTCAGGCTATAAAAGTAATAAAACTAGTGGTCAATTCAAAATAAAGAAGACTAATGTACCGATAATTGAAATAGCGAGTAAATTATTTTTTCGTCCTTATTTTAATTCAACGCGGAATAAAAAGCTCGATGAACCATAGTACTGTGAATAGGGCTCATGGGAGTCTCTTCTGGAATTTGCCGTAGCCTTCCTCCCCAACAACTACACTGTTATGAGCCACAGTAACGCCCCTGACTATTGTCTGCACAGGCTTGCCTTTGATCTCCCATCCTGCAAACATGCTGGTCTCCCGGGATTTACTGTACATTGTTTCGGAATCTATAATCCATTCAGCATCCAAGTCCACCACTGTAATATCCGCGTCGGCCCCAACCATAAGGCTCCCCTTCTTAGGATACATGCCAAATACTTGGGCTGGTCTTGTCGAGAGGTGATACACGAGCCGTTGCAATGACAAGTCTCCTTTGTTAACCCGGTCTAGCATAGTTGGGAGGAGTGTTTCTGTACCAGGGTTCCCGTTACCGGAGTCCCAAATGTTTTTCCAGCCAGCCATCTTGTTACTTTTAGGATGAGGAGCGTGGTCGCTGCAGATATAGTCGATGGTTCCATCAGCCAGTCCTTTCCACATAGCCTTCCTATCTTCCTCGGATCTAAGAGGGGGAATGATCTTTGCAAAAGGCCCCACCTTCTCCATATACTTGGAAGTCGTCAACATATAGTGAGGACAGGTCTCCGCAGTAATCCTCATGCCTTCTGCCTTGGCGGTTTTGATAATGGCTAATCCTTCCTTAGTGCTCAGATGAATGATATGTAGTGTTGCACCCGCGATTTTGTTAAAGAGAATCAGCTTAGAGATCGCCTCATATTCTGTATAGTTGGGTCTTGACTCTACATGTGCCATGGGATCAACCCGCCCCTCCTCCTTAAGTTTCTTTATAAGTGGATTAATCAACAGCGGGTTCTCTGCATGCCAGCCTGTAACCACGCCGGTTTTTGATGCCGCCTTCAGCAACTCTAATATCTCGTGGTCATTTCCACAGGAATATCCACTGGAGCCGACCATGTAGGTCTTGAATGCCACACAGCCTGCGTCTGCCATGCCCTGTAAAGCATTGTTATTCTCATATCCAGCGCCTCCGTAAAGGGCGAAGTCAACAAACGCATGCTTCTCAGCCATCTCCCTCTTTTTCTCCAAGCCCGCAACGTCAAGTACTCCTGGAACTCCAGTGGGCATATCTGCAATGGTGGTGATGCCACTGGCCGCGGCAGCCTGAGTTCCAGACCGGTAATCCTCCTTATCAAGGTCACCGATTCTAGATCCAAAGTGCACATGGTTATCTATAATTCCCGGTAGGACTACCTTTTCGCTTAGATCCACCACAATTTCACCTTTTGGCATCACCATATCCGATCCTATGGCAACAATTTTCCCATCCTTTACCGCTATCCCACCCTTGAATATGCTGTAAGGGGTCACAATCTTGCCATTCTTAAAGACCTTATCAACTTTTGACACCACTCGACCCCTCCGATTTGGTGGCTAGACCTTGGGGTCTCTGTTCCGGTTCGAATAGAGGAGATACGCACCCCTCTCTTCTCCGCTCCACTTACAAGACTGAGGGACAAAAGGGGCCATCCAGATAAAGTCACCCGGGACAGTCTGGTACCACGTGTCATCTAAGAGGTATAATGACTCTCCTGTAAGCATGTATAGACCATGCTCATGGAGGTGATTCTCTGCATGGTTCATACGTGTGCCAGGACCGAAGTAGAGGATGAACCAGGAGAGATCGTAGAGCTTATCCTCTCCAAATGGAACGAAGTTCTTCATTGCCCTCCCTGGTTGCCTAGGGGTTTCAGGGGTCTCCCTGTCAAGACCAATGATAAATGCCGGGAGCTCCGGCCCGATAGGTTCATACCTTTTTTTCACCATTAAGAACTTCATGGCTTCCTCTGAGGTTCCATTGATCTTCCAAGCGGTCTTCGGGGGAAGATAGCCATAGCTCCCTACCTCGAGCGGATACTTTTTTCCTTCTTTCTCAAGAACCCCATTACCTTCTAGAATATAGAACACATACTCCGGATGAGGTTGGATGGGTACAGCGACCTTACTCTCCTTATTCACCGTGATTAGATATTCAACAAATTCGCATCCCATCGCGGGGGCTGCAAGGACTTGTACCTTGGCGCCATCCCATCCGGGGATTGTGGTAGTGGACGCGTCATTGGGAACAATGAGAGCATAAGTGCTCTTGAGAACTTGTCTAATATTGAACATATTAACAACCAAGTATCTTCCAAAGTTATGATATAAGATTTGTTGGAATTATACGGTTTAATTAGACAAAAATGTGGATTTAGAAATATGAAAATAAGAGATTATAGAAATCCCTCAAATATTCATTAAGCAGGAAAAATTATAAGGTAATCTTGGGTTATTTAACACCTAATCATAGGTTGTATTGTATATGGGTGAAGCTTTAGAATTTGGTTCAGCCAAAGCTGGACCTGGCGAAAAAGGGACGGGATACATCAAAGTAGGTGAGTTGTCTGATGGTGCACCCGTTGAGATGCCTGTCATCATACTCAACGGAAAGAATCCTGGACCCAAGCTGCTTGTATGGGCCCTTGAGGACGGGGATGAATACCCAGGCGCCCTTGGGTCCTTAGATGCCGCAAATAATGTTCTTCCTGATCTACTTGATGAGATGAATGGTTCGATGGTTCTCCTTCCTGCCACTAACATAAGTGCTTTTAGGGGAAATCCTTTCGGAGGAGCCACAAGGAACAGCCCCTTAGACATTGATCAGGGGGCAAGGTTACCCGGGGCTTATCCAGGAAACCTATACGGAAAACACACAAACCAATTGGCCTACCACATCAATCAGGTGACCGTCAAATACGATCCTGATGTCCACATCAGATACCATGGATGCAAACAGATGAACGGCTGGGATAGGGTTCTTTATCGGGAGAGCCCTGAAGGCTCTGCTTTAGATAAGCTTGCTAGGGCATGCGTGACCAAGAAAGACGAGATGTGTATGCTTGTCTATTCGAGGGGAGAGCCAGTTGAGCGTCCGCTAGCAGTATCTATGGAGTCTAACGGCGGGGATAATGGAGTTGGCAACGGTTACAACGGAGACGCCATGAGGGATGGCCTCCTAAACTGCATGAGGCATTTGAAGATGATCCCGGGTGAGGAGATCGTGGTGGAAAAGATTCAGTATGTCTCATACCAGAGAGTTGATATGCCTGATGGTCGAGCATCCTCAGGGGGTATTATGACCAGAAAAGGCGGATTCTTTTCCCCCCTTGTAGCAGTTAAAGACGATGTAAAGGCCGGACAGGTTGTGGGCGTAGTCAAGAACTTTTTCGGCGATGTCGTTGAGGAGATAAACTCTCCAATAGACGGAGTTGTACTAAGTACCTACGCGGAGGCCCCTCATATTGGCTCCGGCCAATGGAGAGTCTTCGCAATTGCAGCCAGAACTGAGTATAGATAGACCTATAAAAATCATAAATGATTTTTTCCTTTTTTTATATCTAATCCTTAGAAAGCCCAAGGCTTGGTATACTATCCAGTAGAAAAAATGAGCATTAATGGGTCTAGCTAATTTTTGTGATGGAGTGAGAATTAGATATTTCCGCGCTCATATATGAATGATTTTTCATGAAAGGCTAATGTGATATTAGACGTTAGGTATACTCCTATTTTTTCATTTAGTGCGCAAGTTGAAAAAACTTGCATTTCATTAGATATCTGAAAGATACTTAGTTATCTTTTTTTCATCTAGTCTTACACCCAATCCGGGTTCCGTTGGTACCTCTAGATAGCCGTCTTTCAACGGAGGCATGAAGGATGCTTCGTATGATGACTCCAGTAGCATGCCGTGCAAGAAAACCTCACTGAATTCGGCTGCTTCCCTTACAATGGACGATGCCGCTAGGTGCAATTTCGCAGCTACTTTTAGTCCAAGTCCCCATCCAGTACCAATCACGCATTGAAGACCATCAGCCTCTGCTATTGCTACAATCTTCTTGGCATTGTACAGCCCCCCAGCTTTAGCCGGTTTTATAAGGAAACAATCAGCTGCGCCTCTCTTGATGAATCGCATCACGTCGTACCTATTGTATACTCCCTCATCTGCCTCGATCAGCACATTTGTCGAGTTCCTGATCATGGCCATCCCATCGAGGTCCCATTCTGCAATAGGCTGCTCCATTAACTCAAGGCCTAAATCTAATTTTTCCGCGCCCTGGCATATTTTAATCGCCTCTTTCACAGTGTATCCTTGGTTCGCGTCAGTCCTAATTGTTATCTCGTTGCCCACAGCTTCACGGACCGCTTGAATTTTGGCAAGATCTTCATCAGGATATCCATGCATCTTAAGCTTGAATGCTCGAACACCTTGTCTGACATATTCATTACAGAGTTCAGCTAGGTCCTCAGGTGTCGGGGCTCCCACCTCTATAGCGGCTAACACCTTGTTCCGGAGACGGCCGCCGAGCAGAGTGGTTACGGGTACATTCAAAGCCTTTCCCATAAGGTCGTGTAGAGCTAGGTCAATTCCCGATCTGGCGCATGGAAGTTGACGCTCGCCATCCAAGGTCATTTTGGCCATGATCAATTCGCGATTGAGAGGATCCATTCCGAGGAGACTAGGCGCAATATATCTGTCAATGCCATATTTTACCGCTTCAAGGGTCTCACCAAAGAAGCCGATATCTGTTGCTGCTTCCCCGATGCCTGTCACCCCTTCATCCGTCTCGATCTTTACCAAGACATAATCAATGTGGTCAATGCCATCCTTGAATGTTCTTGTGTCGTGTCTATTGATTCCACCATGAGGGAAAATTCCAGGGGTTAACCAGGTAGGAGACTTTCTAGATCCTTTTTTTTCGGCAAATCCGTTTTTTATACTCTGTATTTTTTTTGGCGGTTCAATGGGAACAGTCACTGCAATGGTAGAAATATTAGTGATTTCCATTTAGACCCATTTGTTCTTTGCGTTTACCTTGTAAATATGCGTTTTGACGCTGCTTCCTTTCGTAAAAGGTTCGTACATATGAAAAATCCAGCTCGTGTGTGCTTTCTCTGTTAACAGGAGACGTGGGAGAATGTGATACACTTCAAAATATCTTTGAGGAGATAAAGCCACTACGGTGTAAAGGGTTTCAGATTGAAACGTAAAAAACGGAGTATCAGTTTCCGTACGCCGTAGAGCCAATTAAAGTTTAGATAATTTTACGACGCCAATTTGAAGTCCCGCAAGATAGAGATTACCATATGAATCTCCCCAAAGGCCATGCCCTGCATCCGGCGTAAAACCCCTTGCAAGGAGCTCTCCCTCTGTGTTTAGAACTGAAAACCTCGGGGTCTGGTCAGTGACATAGATATTATTTAGAGAATCGAAGTAGATATCCATAGGGTGGAAAAAGTCCCCCCACTCAGTAATGTATTCCCCATCCAAGGTAAATATCTGCACCCGGTTATTATCACGGTCAACCACATACACACGCCCAAGGTCGTCGACCCAGACTCCGTGAGGCGTATGGAACTCCCCCGGTCCCTTTCCAGGACCCCCCCAAGTCAATACATGCTCGCCATCCGGAGTGAATCTATGTACACATGCGTTCCCATAGCCGTCGGTGACAAAAATATCTCCATCCCTTGAGATTGCCACATCCGTAGGATGATTGAATGGTGTCTGCCAACCGGGGTTCCCTCGTTCCCCTATTCGTAAGAGTAACTCTCCACCGGCATTAAATTTTAAAACCTCATGCACCCCTCTAGCGGAGACAAAAATCTCATCATTAGAAGTAATAAAGATTCCATGGCCGTCCACCAAATGGTTATTTTCCCAATTATCAATAATTATCCCCTTATAATCAAGAACTACAACTGGACAAGCAGTTCTTTGATAGAAATAGATATTATCATGAGAGTCAACGGAGACATGACTGACTTGGTCTATCTCAACTTTCTCAGAGCTTTCTCCAAAAGGAGATATGACCTCATACTTGAAATCGCCCGATCCAACAATAATTCTGGACATATAGAATATATACCCTCCTTATATGAATAAATATTCGTCAAACTATCTACGCCTATACGTTATTGGACTTATTTTCCTGGTCCCATGTAACCTTACTTGCTTGGTTTTATTAAGAGACTTAGGAATGTTATGGCAGGTGACTATTTGACCGATAGAAAAAATCCGATTGTTATTGACGCGCACACTCATCTCAGGGGCGAGCGCAGAGGTGTCAAAGCTTATGTTGAGACCATGATCGACAAGATGGACGCGGCAGGAGTGGATACTATAATCTCTATGGGGAGCGGCGGTCAATATATCGAGGAGCTTAGAAAAAACAATGACTTTAATCTTCAGGCCGCTGTGGACTACCCCGGACGCATTGTACCCTTTATCTATTTTGATCCAAGATACGAACAGGAGGGCATTGATGAAATTGATCGTTGTATGGCAAAAGATAGTGAGACCTTCAAAGGCATCAAGATAGGTCATAAATTTGCCGTTGCCCGATGGATGTATCCAATGATGGAGAAGGCTGAGGAATATGGGGCCGTCGTTGGTATCCACTCCGACCATAGTGTAAGGGGACACCCCTATATCATTGGCGACCTAGCAAACTCCTTCCCTAAAGTACCAACGGTCATCCTCCATATGGGGGGCAGAACATCAGCCGCTGCAGAAATGCTTTCGATTAAAATGGCTGAAAAGAATCCTAACGTTTGGCTTGAGACCTGTTTTTCTACTCCCTTTCCAGTAAAGAAGGCGGTTGAGATCCTCGGCCCTGATCAGATCATGTTCGGCTCGGACTCGTCTAATTCTGGATTAGGATACGGAAGTGGCTACGAAAAACAAGCATATGAAATGATGATCCATATGCATACCATACGATGCCTTAACCTCCTTCAAGAAGAGGAGGACAAACTTATGGGTCTAAATGCTGCTAAATTATTTGGCGTTGAGGTGAAAATATGATTATTGACGTACATTCACAGCTTGGGAAGCATCCGTTGTTTATGTTTGAACAGACTCTTGACGAAATCCTGGGGGAGATGAGAAAATACGGAATTGAAAAAACATTCCTTAGCTCTGCCCCTAAAATGCGCTTCAAGGAAGCAAATGACCGAGTTGAGCAGGCAGTGAGGAATCACCCTGAAAAGCTTGTAGGTTTCTTTAACGTGAACCCTGTACATCCGGATGCCCTCCTTGAGATAGACCGGGCTATAGGCCTGGGGTTAAAGGGGCTGATGTTGGACCCTGAATTCCACTTTAGCATGGAGCGACCGTTGACTCCCGGAAACCCGATGCTGCCCCCTATCTTTGAGAAGGCGGTGGAGAAAGGGTTCCCAATCCTCATATGCATACCCAATCTTAGGGTAGGACACAGCCATGACAACGCACTTCAGCAGTATAATGGCCTAGATGAACTTATGAGCCGATTCCCTGAGGTAAGGACGATTGTTGACCTATTCTGGCCTGGAATTATAGAACTCTGCAAGAAACATTCAAATCTATACGTAGACTCTGCTGGGGCATCAGCTGGGAGAATATCCAGCTTGGTTGCCGGCCTCGGTGCCACAAGACTTCTATTCGGATCCAGCTCTCCAAGATACCATACCGGGAACCATAAGCAGACCGTGGAATGGTCCAAGATTACACCATATCAGCGGAAGCTCATCCTCGGCGGCAATGCTGAGAGGATTTTCAAGGACCTCCTCTAGCCCTCCTAAGTTTATTTTAGTACTGAACGAGAGACTATATTGTTGCTGTATTTATGTTAACAGGAGTACTTTCATGAACGTAGGAACCCGGGAATGTGAACAAGATTACAAAGGCTTCGTGGGGACATTAGCTAAATACGATTTAATTAGTGCTAACCAGTTTAACTTGCTCACCTTCCTAAATCTCAGAGAGAACCACTATTTCCTTGATATCGGGTGTGGATCCCTCAGAGCGGGGAAACTCTTTATTCCCTTCCTTCTGCCCGGGAGATATTACGGCATTGAACCTAAACAATGGCTTATTGATGAGGGGATAAGAAATGAGCTTGGAGAGGATATAATCAAAGTGAAAAAACCGGTCTTCAATAACGACGATAACTTTACCCTGTCTGTATTTGGAAGAAAATTTGATTATATTTTAGCACACTCCATTTTCTCCCACGCCTCACAGCATCATATCCGCAGATGTCTTTCAGAAGCAAGGAAAGTAATGAGCCCAACTTCCCTTTTCGTCGCCACATATGCAAAAGGCAAATTCAACTATACAGGAGACAAATGGGTATACCCGGGCTTTGTAATGTACACAGAGGCTCATATGACAGCCTTATTCAGAGAGCAGGGTCTATCATCGATTACGCTTGACTGGCCTCACCCAGAGTTTCAGTATTGGATTGTAGGTGCACTTTGCGATCACAATGAGGGTACAGATACTTCGGAACAGTATATCCTTGACAACCTCACCTCAATAGTCAAAGAGCATCAAGAGAGGTTTCTTGGTGCTCGAGAGACGCTTTTGGATCTATATTTTCAGAGACAAGAGTGAGCTTGAGGAAAAAATATCCTCTCATAGACACCTGAGTGCGCTTATGCTTTTTTATATTTCCTTGTTATCCTAGTTGCAGGATATCAAAAATGGATAAATGTAATCTTACACTAGCTGCAATTCAGATGAACTGCGCTCCGTTTGATAAAGATGCAAATATCGAAAGGGCAATTGATCTAATCGAGACAGCGGTAGATAAAGGGGCGAACCTCATGGTGCTGCCTGAACTATTTACCATGGGGTTCTACATCTTTAAGGATCGAAACCCTAATTTCTTTGAGATGGCTGAGACCATCCCCGGGCCCACCACTAAGGCCATTGGGGACATCGCAAAGAAATACCATGTATACATTGTTGCCCCCATTTTTGAGAAACAGACATCAGGAAAATTTTACAACACGGCTCCTCTTATTGGTCCCGATGGGTTAATAATTGGGAAATATCGAAAAACGCATGTCCCTCCTAGACCTGAGGAGAAATTCTACTTCTCTCCTGGATCAGACTACAGCGTCTACCAGACAGAAATTGGGAAGATAGGGACACTAATCTGCTATGACCGAGAGTTTCCGGAGCCATTTAGGGTCCTATCTCTCAAAGGGGCAGAGATAGTAGTGGTCCCCTCAGTGATCTTCCCGAGGGATAAGGCCCAATATCCCGATAGATGGGTTATGGTGAACAGGGCTAGGGCGTATGACAGTGGAGTTTTTGGTGTCTTCGTAAATAGAGGGGGTAAGGAGAGCGGAAAAGAGTATTTTGGGAACAGCATGATTGTGAACCCTAATGGAAAGGTGCTGGCTCAAGCTGGATTCGAGGAATGCGTAATAACCGCCACAATCGACTTGGAGGACGACAAAAATTGGAGGAGACGCAGAGTCTACGTCAAGGAGCGAAGACCAGAGATGTACGCTAAAATAGTAGAACTGAAATCTAATCAGGATATCTAAGGATCAAACTTGGAAAATATCAAGGGAGGGCTCATGGTCCTCATTTATATTAAAAAATGTCTCCAAAGATTCTTTTCGCGTTTCTACCCAGCAACAGGTCTCTGTAAACTGGGGGCATCTTCATGGTCCTGATAGCCTTAACCCCAAGGCCTGGGTGGTTTTGGGGTGACTCAGAGCCAAAGCAGACCCTGGTGGGTCCGATGTCCGTCATGAGTCTGACTGCCCCCGATATACCATTCCTGCCTCCACTATCGATGAATATGTTGGAATACTTTATCATTAGTACCTTTATCCGAGGCCAATAAGGACTCACTACAAACCTGACATCGGGAAATTTGAAAGCAAGGTTCTTAAGTCCATTGTAATAAGGCTCTCGGCCCATCCTTGCTCCTTCTCCCACTTCGATGTTTGGTGTATTGAATAGAACTGGGAGATTATTGTCCATACACGGTACCATGAGCTCTTCCACCTTTGCCTGATGACGGAAGACGCTGTGGAACTCAGGATCTAGCATCACCCCCTTTAATCCTAGACTCACAATTCTCTCAACTTCCTCTAAGGCATCATCTGCCGTCGGATTAAGAACGGAGAAGCCAGTTAGTTTTTCAGGGTGTTCTTTCACTGAGGAGGCCACAGTGTCGTTGACAATTTTGATCTTCATAGAAGGAAACGGGAGGAGGAAACTTCTAGATATCCCATATGTCTCCATGTCTCTCAGGATCTCCTCTAGTCCCTGCTTGAAGTCCTGGAGCGGATGATGCCCTAGGTGGGAGTGGATATCAATTATCATTACCTGTCAATCCCGAGAAGCTTAGCCGCTGTGCCTCCGAGAACTGCTTCTTCCTGATCTTTTTGGAGTCCTATAACCCTGACAGCATCGAGCATTAGGTCCTGGTACTGACCTGGCTTTTCAAATCTGCTCCCGTATCCCCCGTTGGATTCATCTGAACCAAACATGATTCGTTCAGAGCCCAGCGTTTCCACAGCCTGTTTGATGGCGAAGGGATTGGAGTAGCAGGTTTCCAAGTAAATATTTTCGTTTTTCTGGGCTATTTTTGTACTCAAAAGCTCTGAGTCGAAGCATGTACCCCCACCCATGTGAAGAATAACAGTTGGGACTTTAGGGAAGCTATTCGCGATATCCCCAATGACGTAAGGGTGGTTCCTTATGCTGTGGTCCGAGTGAATCACCACTATCATTTTATGCTCCTCCGCCTTTTCCATCATTGGATACATGAAGCGGGCAACCGCATGCTGATGTCCAACTTTGACTCCTTTCCAGCCATACTCTATTGCATATTTTTCCACTGTCTCCACGCCGATCTCCTCATACCTGGGATCAAAGTAGACGAAGGGGATAAATCTGTCCGGGAAGTTTTTTGCAGCTTCGGCCACGAACTCATTGTCGTTTCCGAAGACACAGGCCATGTCTATTCCTGCAGGATCCATGCTCTCGACCAATGAGGATGCTTTACTCCTTCTCGGGGATAGATGGCAATGAGCATCAATGATTACCAAGATAGGTCTCCAACAATATTTATTATCCCAAGGTATTTGAGCCTTCATTGTTTTAGTTTAAAATATGCTAAAGAATATCTTGGAATTTGCATTTAATTAGGTCGGAAATTAGATATAGCAAACATGCCCCGTGTTGATATATTCGTGGAATGAAACAAATTGCGGATAATCATAAATTTTGACTTAGAGGGAGTAACGGGAGTAGTATTAGAGACAGAGCAGACAGGGAGATCCGAGCGGTTCTACGAGCAGAGTAGAGTCCTCTCCACAGGCGATATTAATGCAGTCGCTCGGGGAGCCGTCAAGGCGGGGGTAGATGAGGTCTATCTTATTGACTCCCACGCGGGATGGGGTCAAAACCTGATTTTCGAAAAACTTGAAGAGGAAATCAGGTACCTGAATGGGAGATCTGCGAGTCGGCCCGTCTCTGTTATGTCTGAGGTCTATCAGAGCTGTGATGCAATATTTCTCGTTGGTTTGCATCCGATGAGAGGGACCCATCGGGGCGTCATAGAGCACACCTTCCTGCCGCCCATAAATGTCCTCCGGGTAAATGGGGTACCTATGGGGGAAATCGGCATAAACGCAGCAATTGCGGGACACTTTGGAGTCCCAATAGCCTTCCTTAGCGGGTGTAACAAAGCAGTAGAGGAGAGTAAAGCACATTTTGGGGACATTGAGACAGTGGAGGTCAAAAAAGGCCTAGGGCGGACATCCGCTATACTCTTACCCCCTACAATTTCATCTAAACTCCTAGAGGAAAGCGCAAATAGGGCTGTGAAGCGGATTAAGGATTTCAAACCATTCGAGATAAAGGAACCTACCACGATTGAGATAGAGTTCCAACATACAGGGATGGCAGACGCAGCAGAAATGACTCCCTTTTCAAAGAGGGTTGATGGACTGACCCTTAAATTTGAGGGTCCATTCCTAGAAGCATATAAAGCATTACAGTCAATGATAAGGCACGCCAGTTCTCAGAGATAAGGTCTTTTCGTTCTACATCTATTGTACCCTTTTTTCAGAAATGAATAAAGGGTTATTTTCTGTGAATTAGAAAAATTTATTTTTTTAAAATAAAAGAAAAGAGGAGGCGTTAACCTGACTCACTACCCATGAATCCCTCTTATCACATGACAAAGCTCCCAATCCTCATTGATGCCTGCCGTCTCCATTGGATAATGAACTTCTTGGTAAGCGTCATCATTCGGCAACTGAACCAGAATTAGACAGATATGACCTCCACTAGATTCGACCATGTTTTGAATATAGTCCTCAGGCGAATCTCTGAAACAGACCCCAACGGCTGAGATCTCCGAACGAAGCTCATACCTATTTCGATTTTTATAATTGCTACCTCCAAAAGATTTTATGAATTCTTATATAACCATTGCGATAATCCTGTCCCAACCTAACATGTTTCTATTCTTAGCTATCAGATCGAAAATTTCAACACTCGCCTTAAGCTCCTCTCCCATCATCCAAATCTGGTCTGTCACTTCACATCGCCTCTCCGCTCACAAATAGGTCATCGATTGAAACATCTGTGAAATCTTCGTCATCCCTGTCCTTCTCAAGTTTGAATCACTTTCTAAGAATCACACACCGTCCCAAAGAAAAACCCCTTCTGTCTGTTCTCTCAGAGTATTTATCGGTGTGATAACAATCCCAATACCTCACTATCCCAGCTCACGCCTCCCGCTCAACCACCCCCTCCTCTTGTAATGCCTACGCCCTTCCGGGCGCTCGACGCATACGCAAAAAAATGCGTGGGATGATAGTGGTTATTTCTAGTTTCAGGGATCATTATTTTATAATCTCCTATTCGAAAGGGAACAACCGTATCCTTATAAAACTTCCCTTATTGTCTCATTATAATCTCGTTATAATCTTATTATAATCTTGATAATCTCTTTCTAACATCATAATATTCGATTTATCATTACTTCTCCCCCATGAAATCAGACAATCGACTCAGATGAAAAGATTTTCCACAATGCCCGCATTTTAAATTTCCGTCAAAGACCACTCCCTCTTTCAAAGCGTATTCTACTTTCCGCGAACAACCGGGACAAATTGTGGTCAGCCACTGGGTTTTCTTTTCCTGAAATCTGGCCCGATTCTGGAGAGTAATTTTCTCATCTTCTAGTGCTCGTCGTTCAATATCATCGTAAAAATCACTCATGGATTTTCACCTTTAACCCAACAGGAACATATGACGACGTTTTTCTGATTCGAGTTCTTTGAGTTTCTTCGTTCCTGGGTCTTGACGACAGAGTACACAACGGGGATTCTTTGACGGCTGATAGCTGGCTATAAACTCCGTTCCACATTTACCACACATATATCGAAAATTAGAACTCATTGTCGCCTCACTCTGACATATTCATATTCCTCGTCTTCGTCGTCATCCTCGTCTTTTCGCTGTAACCTTCTCGCCACCAGTTTGATTTTTTGTTGACCCCCGTTTAGCAGACGAAGAGCCAGACATAATAGAAAAAAACCAGTCAACGCTTCTCTGGTCACGGGCGACAGATTCCCTCCAAGGACATTCAGGAGATTCATAATGAAATTGGAGAACATCCCGAAAATCTGCCCAAAAATATCGACCACTTCGGACAATATAGATCCTCCAAGATCTTGTTTGCGAATCTGATTTTCCGAGCCTCACCTTCGAGATTTTGCCTGAATCCTCAAATACAATTCTCGACTTCTTTTAGCTCTGAGATCTGAGCCTCAAGAATCTTGAACTCTTCTGACCCCTCATTATTAACCATTTTAATCATCTTAGAAAAAAATAAAAAATTTTATTCCTCAGGAGCCGGGACTGAGAAATTTCTGCTCTTGATATATCTGCGGATTTCCGCGATTATGGTTTTTCTGACCTTTTTACTGAAACCATTTTCCGGCTGTGCTCATGATTGATCCTTAGGCTCGATTCCAGCTTTCCCGGATTCGCTGATAGCCAAAGTATTCATTGTTGCTCCACGCGTATTGAACCAGATTGTGTCCTGAATTCATCTATCTTTTTTTATATATAATAAAGTATTAATTATCAATGGAAAAGATTATGGCTGAACAAAATGAGAAATATATTTTAGGTAAATATTATACGCCTAGGTATCTTGTTGATTTAATAATAAGTTTGTGTGTTGATGACAATATAGAATATGTTTTAGATCCTTCTTGTGGAACAGGAAATTTCATAACAAGAATGTATTCATGGTTTAGACAAAACAATAATAAGTTAAAAAATAAAAATATTAGTGATTATATATGGGGATTTGATATAGATAAAAAAGCCATAGAAGTATTAACAAATAAAATTAGAAACATGGATGATTATCCATTAATCACTGATTGTTTTCCCGAAATTTCAGAAGAAGAATTGAAAATAAGAGTATCCACTTCAAATAAATGGGAAAATAGAATTCAATGGGTAAGGTTTGTTTTAATCAAAAAGGGAGAAATGAACAGTCCGAAGTGGGGTATATGGGGTATTACCGATCTTGGAAGAAAACGAGTAGTCCAACATACTTCCTAGAATAATTTTAAGCGAGCTATAATTTCATGCACAGGCAAGGTCCTTTTCTTCTCTATGAACATTATTTTTCCTTTGAAGTAGTTTAAACCGAATCATTATTTTTTTTAAGAAACCTTTTAACAATTTGAATGGGTTATCCATGCTGTATAATCTAAGGTGAAAATGATTTGAAACGGATCGGTATTATTGGTGCTGGGATCATCGGTACTGCCCTCGCCTATCATCTCACGAAATGTGATGATGTTGATGTTATTGTCTTCGAAAAGAACCAGATTGGCTCGGGTACAACAGCAAAATCCGCTGGGACTTTATGCCTTATCGATGACTCACTGCCCTATGAGTTCTTCAAGCAGAGAGTCACATGCCTAAATACATATAAGAAAATGAATGATGACACCCACGGGGAAAGCGAGTTTATTAAATCGGGGACACTCGTAGTAAGCCCTACTAAGGCAGAAATGAAAAGGGCGAAGCTGCACGTTGAGGCGAGTCAGCTAGCTGGATTCAACGCCAAGTTTATCGAGGATCCAGAGGGACTCGTAAAATATCTCCCAGACTTGAACTCTGAGGGACTACTCGGTGGAGCTTGGACTCCAGATGATGGTTACAATAACCCAACGGCTGCCTCACTTATCTATGCACGATGGGCAAGGGAGCAAGGAGCTAAATTCATCACGCACGCAAATGTGAATGGGATACAGACAAAAGACGGTGTGGTAACTGGGATACAGTCTTCGAAAGGAGATTACGAATTTGATACCGTGGTCTGTGCGGCTGGACCTTGGTCCAATAAGGTAGGTGCACTGGCGGGTATAGATCTACCTTTGGTTCATACCAAGGCAGAAGTGTTTATCTTAAAGACCACTGAGCCACTAGACTACGAGTTCCCAATACTCAAATATCCTAATTGGTATGCACGGTCAGAGGGTCGAGCAGTTTTTGTCTGCAAAAGCCATATGGCTATGGACTATGGGAAAGCCATTGAGACTGGGATCTGGGATCCTGATGAACTATCCCTCAGTGGGGGTACAGAGGAATACTTTTTCGACTTCCTCACAGACCGATTAGCAGAGAGTGTACCTAAACTTCTTGATGCTGAACTCGTGAACGACTGGCTGGGCTATAGATCGGTGACTCTTGACAAACTCCCCATAGTCGGTGAATCAGATGTAGAAGGTTTCCTAATTGCTACGGGCATGAGTGGCAATGGCGTAATCTTGGCCCCTGATACAGGCAGGATTCTCACCAACTATATTATGAATGATGAGTGGGACCCATTGCTCGACAGTTTCAACCCGAGCAGATTCAAAAAGCCTGTTTCAAAGGAAATAAAAAAATGAGGTAGAAAACCTCTTCCCATTTTATTGCATGAATGAAGCGCATTTTCATGTATTTTTGGATCAATTTCATAGAAATCTTTGAAATAATTGTAATCAAATAAGGGAGAAAATCGTTCCTTTTTTAGACAAAATATGAAAAAAGAAGACTTTCAAACATAAACTTATTTAAAACTATCAGAACGGGGTATATACAACAAAGGAATAAATAAAAATGCAATCAAGAAAAGCAAGTTCGCAAAATCAAACTTTAATTATTGCAGCCGTTGTACTTGTAGTGGTTATCGCGGGTCTGATCTACTTCAGTAGTTCTCAAAAACCCGCTACTACAACCACTCCTAAAGCAAGTCCACGACCTAAAGCTAAATCAAGTCCAAGACCTGCTCCTAAAACTAGTCCAAAATTCATTCCAGTACCCGTTCCTGAAGCTAGTCCAAAAACCAAAGCAAAAGCCGATCCAAAACCTGCTCCTAAAGCGAAACCTAAACCTGGTGCAAGACCTAGTGCAAAAACCAGTGGAAAAAGTGATTTACCGGACAATAAGGTCCCAGTGGTCGCTTCAATAGGCTACTCTACTTCAGCTGATTTAGGTGAAGCTGTCTCTTTCAGCGCCGCAGGATCTATTGATCCGGATGGAGAAATAGTAAAGTATCTTTGGCACTTTGGCGATGGAACAACAGCGTTAGGTAAAAATGTCAAACACACCTACTCTGTCCCCGGCTCCTACGTTATTTACGTTGATGCCGAGGACGATGAGGGGGGTAAGGCTAATACTATAGCCGCTCCAGTCTTTATCAAAATCAACAGACCTCAGGTTACAGAGCTCAGCCTTGATCTACCTCCCGTGGCCATCATTGGTGCATCAGCAAGTGTTGTGAAGGTTGGTGAGGAAGTAGAGGTTTCTGGTGGTGCATCTTATCACTACCGGTTGAGGAGAGGCGCCATCCAGTCATACAGTTCCAATGTTAAAAGTTGGAGCTTTGATTTCGGTGACGGATCTGTTTCCTCAGGTAAAACTGCAACCCATACTTATGACGAGCCTGGAAGCTATAGCGTGGTGTTAACTGTCACTAACAAACTTAATGCAAAAGAGGACTCTGTGGCAAGAACTATAATCGTCACTGAGGAGCCTGTCAGCTACCAAGGTATTGTGAAGAATCCTGATACTTTGATTATGGCTATGGGCGCTCCATCACATCTCGAGCCTATGAGACTCTCGGAAGGAAATGTCGGAAGATGGATTGACCTAGCATTGTTCGACACTCTTATGGCGTTCCTACCAGGCGGAACAGAGCCTTCACTTGAGGGTGGTCTCGCCAAGGATCTTGATGTCTCTGCAGATGGCTTGACTTATACCTTCACACTGAGGGATGGAATAAAATTCTGGGATGGATCAGCGCTTACAGCACATGACGTTGTCTATACATACCGCCGGAGCATGGGAAAGGGAATGAGTTGGGGAGCACTTTTGGTGGAACCTCTTCTAGGAATCGAATATGGTGAACCTATCACCACCGAGGCCCTTGAAGACCACATCTACGCAACTGACGACAAAACGGTTGTGTTCAAGCTCTCCCGAACCTATGGACCTTTCTTATTCACGGTGGCATATCCAGGCAGGGGAATCATCCAAAAAGCAGCAGCCATTGAAGCAGGTTCATGGTATTTGGGAGACACTAGAGACTGGTCCATCGAACTTGACCCAGCCTTTGAGGACGTTGAAGGCGTCATCGCAGGTAAGGGGGTTATTGGCTCAGGGCCTTTCATGGTAGAGGAGTGGTCCAAAGGTGAGCGGATTCAGCTTACTCGGTTCGATGACTACTGGCAGGGTCCAGCTCCAGAGGAGACTATATTAAGCCTCACCATTTCAGAGTGGTCAACTAAATATCTAATGTTCCGGGAGGGTGACATTGACGTAATGTCCCCAGCTTCTCCCGTTCAAGCTGAACAGGTTATTGCCCTACCAGCAACATCACAAACCTATGTAACTCCCATCAGACAAGAGGGATTCATAGAGGTTTGCTACTTTGGTCATGACTTTGATGAAACAAAAGCACCATCTGACAACCAGGTACCAGGAGACTTCTTTAGCGCAGATGTACATATGAGGAAAGCGTTCTCATATTCTCTTCCATACGAGACCTATGTAAATGAGGTCTACCTCGGATGGGCTGAGCCTGCAAAGGGCGTCCTTAATACTGGATGGCCTGGATACTATGAGAACTTCCCTTACACGTACGACCCTGTGAAAGCAGAGGAGGAGTTCAAACTGGCATACGGTGGAAAGTATTGGGACGAAGGCTTCCAGATAACTTATGCATACCAAGCATGGGCTGCGGATACTGGTGGCGTCCTAGGTGAGCTATTAGCTCAATCCATTGCAGACATCAACCCCAAATTCAAGGTGATTCCGACGGTTACGACCTGGGGAGACTTGGTCGGCGGAGGAACGCCTTTTGGAACCATGGTCGCAGAAAACGGACCTGATGCTTACTATATTCAGAACGTCTACTCAGGAACACAAGGATATGCAGGTAGATTTGGTTACCGAAGCTCAGAAGTTGACGATTTGCTCGCAGAAGCTACAGCCACTTCAGATGCTGCAGCTCAGGAAGCGCTGTATATAGATGCCCAGAAAATCCTCGAAGACGACATTCCGGGCATGCTTACAGTCTATACTCCAGCCTTCTTTGCAGCACACGACTATGTATCCGGGTTCCAGTATAGCATAGCTTGGATCACTGATCCGGGCTGGGTCTACACACTAGAAAAAACTCCTTAAACTAAACTATTTTCTTTCTTTTTTTATTTTAATTGTAATAGGTCATTTCATATCGGTGAAACCAAACAAATACAATGACTCCATTTGACTTCCGCCTATTGGTTCCAAGAACCCAAATCCATTGACCTATTGACTGTAAAACAACAAAAAATATTGGACTTTGGATCGAACGAAATGCTTAGGCTTGTTTGCGTAAGACTCTCCCGGGAATTTCTCTTGTTTGTTCCCCACCATCGACGACAAGGCGCCCGTTTATCATCACATAGTTTATCCCCTTTGGAAATCTATGTGGATCTGTGAAAGTAGCCTGGTCATTCACAGTCTCGGGGTCGAACATGACAATATCAGCTTTGAAACCTTCCCTCAGAAGACCTCTGTCCCTGAGACCTATCCGTTGGGCCGGTAATGATGTCATCTTCCTGATAGACTCTTGGAGACTTAGAATACCCTTCTCCCGGACATAGTAGCCTAGAACCCTGGGAAAGGCGCCATAGTATCGGGGATGAGGCTTCCCTCTTTTGTGGGTACCCCTTGGTGACACGCCCACGCCGTCTGAGCAGACCATCATATAAGGGCTACGCATAACCCGCTCAACATCCTCCTCGGACATACCAAAGACAACCATCCCCACTTGAGCGTTCTCCGCCAATAATATATCAAAAACAGTGTCTAAGGGATCCTTATCCTGTAACCTAGCGATCTCAGTTACTCTAATTCCCTCATAATCTGGATTATTCTTGGCAAACGAGATCATGACGTTATCAAGATTCTTGGTTAATCGGGCTGGCCCATTCTTGATCTTTTCCCTAAATTCGGGATCCTTTAGCCTATTCAAGAGCTTATCGTTTCCCCCCTTGTGAGCCCAAGGAGGCAAAAGGGCTGAAAGACCGATGCTTGAGGCTATGTAGGGATACTGGTCAATAGTGACATCTAGGCCTTTGGCACGAGCCTCTTCGATCATTCTCAGACCATCCTCAGTTTTGCCCCAGTTATCTCTTCCTGAGGCCTTGAAATGAACAATTTCCAGAGACACCCCGGATTTCTTTCCAATCTCAAAGGCCTCATTAAGCGCATTAAAAAGGGTCTCTCCCTCCCCCCTGAGATGGATACAGTAAACGCAGTTGTGCCGTGCAACGACCTTTGCAAGCTCAATGAGTTCTTGAGTATCTGCGTAGCAACTAGGAGTAGTGACTAGGCCAGAGGACATGCCCCAAGCCCCGCCTCTCAGGGCTTCATCCGTTAGGATACACATCTCCTTCATCTCATCCTTTGTTGGCTTTCGGTCTTCAAATCCCATAACATTCTGACGTACACTACCCTGACCAACTAGAGGTACAACATTGAATGCTACACCCTGCTCATCTATCTTGTCGAGGTACTCTCCCATAGTTTCCCAGTTGAGGACAAAACCTTCAGGTAGCCTAGCATCCATGAACCTTTGCCGGTATTCCCTAACAGCTCCTCTCATTGGGGCAGGGGACGTTCCACAGTTTCCAGAAACCTCAGTGGTGATACCCTGCATGATTTTACTTTCCACCCTTGAGTCAATAAGCACCGAATAGCTGGAGTGGCCATGTATATCAATAAATCCTGGGGCAACGATGAGCCCGTCTGCGTCAATGGTTCTTTTTGCACCAAAACCGTTCAGGTTCCCAATAGAATTGATGCAGTCCCCTGCGATACCTACATCCGCTCGAAACCAGGAATTTCCAGTTCCGTCGATGACATGGCCCTTTACTAGGAGAAAATCAAAATCCAAGTCGATCTATTATAATCAAATTTCTGAGTTTAAATCCCTTTTTAGGGTACAAAAAAAATATGAAAAAAGAAAATAAAGATTATAGCTAGACTATTTATTCTTGCTTAATTTGTCCCTGGCAAGGAAGCCGTAGTATGCCTCTTTGGCGTTTGTAGCTATGAACCTGACTTTGTCTCCTGAAATCCGCTCGTCCTGTGGCATGAAGAACATGTTGTTAAAGGCCCCACCATGATCCTTGTAGGTGATATCCACCGTGATAGGGTTCTCAAACTCGAATGGAGCTATCTCGTCGCGCCTCTTTAGGCCGTCGATAACCGCTGCCTTAATGAGCTTTTGAGCCATCTTTGGATGGACGGAAACCGCAGCATACCTTCCTATCCCTTTCTTTACTGCGGCGGTCGCGAAACCTGTCCCAATATTTTCAGATATGTACGCCATGCTATCTTCATCACCAGAGATCATAACGAGAGGCACCTTATAATGTCCCGCCAGAGAGGCATTTAGCCCTGTTTCGGTTATGCTCTTCCCATTATACTCTAGCTCCCTAACATCCCATATATGGCTAAGCACACCGTCCTGCTGAATTAGGTGGCCGTGAGAGCCGATACAGATGAGGGCATCGAAAGACTCGTCTATTCCTAGGGCCTCGTCAAAGAGCTCCGCCGAGTTAATAACTATCTTGACGTTCTCGGGGAACTCCTCGAAATAAACGTTCATCGATTTCCCATGAGCATCATTAAACCAGATCTCCGCATCCGGGTCGACTTCAAGAATTCCCTCGATAGCCGCCTTAACATCGTCAGTTGAGAACCTCTGACCCCTTGGATAGGCCGAGGGTGTGCTAGGATTTGGCCCAGTCATTCCCCCTCCCGCTATCCCAGAGACGCCTTCCATATCGAATGAAATGTATACTTTCATATCGTGTCGATATAGTTCTAGTCGACATTTTATTTAATGATTCTCAGGTGATTGTTGCTTTTCTATGAGAGATAATGCTGGTTTAAGATCCTTTTCACTAGCGTTTCTATGACCTAGGGTGAAATCTCAACCTTTTCTCTTAAATAATTTATTTTTTACAATGGTAGATGTTCCGGATATTTTCGCTTTATTTTAATAACGATAAATACCTGGTTTTTGTTAAGAAGAGATGAATTTATGGTTGTAATTGATGCTCATTGTCACCTTTCCCAGCGATGGACCCCAGTGGGACCAGCCACCCTTCTCATAGATGACATGGACGCTACAGGTGTTGAAATGGCGGTAGTTTTCGGAGTCTTCGGTGATGCCGAGGACAATGCTTTCGTGGCAAAGTCAGCCAGGGAGCACCCAAATAGATTCATCCCCTTGGTAAATTTCGACCCACGGTACGAAGAGGTCGGCCTCGAGCTGGTGGAGAAATATCTAGGGGAGCATAAGTGGAAGGGGGTGAAGGTGGGGCACACACACACTGTTGCACGGTATATGTACCCTATGATGGAGATAGCAGAGAGTTATAATTCGCTTGTAGCCATACACTCGGATCACAGCATTAGGAACCATCCCTATATCATCGGTGATATTGCCAACAGCTTCCCTAATGTGCCAACAGTCATATTACACATGGGCGGGGGGACTTGCTTCGACTCAGAACTCCTCAGCACCAAAATAGCAGAGAAGAACGACAACATCTACTTAGAAACCTGTTATTCAAACCCATACGCTATAAAGCAAGCGGTAGAGACCATCGGCCCTGAAAAGATAATTTTTGGTTCAGACTCCTCGAACGGAGGCTATGGAAGTAGGTTTGAGAAAGCAGGTGACTATATGGAGCTCATGTTAGATGCGGTCCGCGTTGCAGACATCACCCCAGAGCAGAAGGCTATGGTCCTCGGAGACTCTGCAGCGAATCTCTTGGGGATTTAGACAAAATGATTGTTGACATTCACACCCATATTGGTCACCACCCTTTAATGGACTTCAAGCAGGAGCCAGAGGAGATCCTAAGAGACATGGAAAAGTATGGCATTGACGTTTCAATCGTAATGCCATTCCCATCCATGAAGGTTCAGGAGGTCAATGATCAAATCTCTGCTGTAGTCCAAGATCATCCTGACAAGCTCATAGGCTTCGGCTGTATCAACCCCACCGTAGATGACGCAAGGGATGAGATCGCGAGGATAGTCAGCATGGGTCTAAAGGGCGTAATGCTGGATCCCGAATTCCACCATATATTCGGGAGAGGTAGATCGAAACTAGAGGAACTCATGGTCCCATGCATGGAAAACAAACTGCCTGTCCTCTTCAACAACCCAAATAGTGAAACAGGGGAAAGTGAGAGCATGGGAAGGGAGACATTCTACAATGGCCTTAACCAGCTGGCCTACAAGTTCCCGGAGGTAAGGCTGGTGGTCAATACTTTTTGGCCTAGGATAAAGGAGCTGGTAAAGGTCCACAGGAATATTATAATAGATACTGGAGGCAGGAACGGGATCACAAGCGGGGTGGGTCTTGTTAAAGACATAGGGCCAACACGTATCTGCTTCGGCTCTGAATCGCCTCAGAATCACCCAGGACTGGGGGTGAAGGAGATAAGAACCCTTACTCTGGCCCCAGTCTACCGAGAGCTCCTATTGGGTAAGAATGCAAAAAGGCTTTTTGCAGACCTCTTTTAAATATCCTCAATCAGTCTAGGCGTTTTCCAGCCTCAACGGCGAACTCCATTTGGAGGCTTAGGATTTCCTCATACTCAAGCTTGATAGTGTCTAGCTTCTCTACTATCTTGTGCAAGAAAGGATCATTTTTAAGGCCTTCCACATAGACCGCGGAATCGACTAGTTTCCTTAGCGCGATCAAGAAACGGTTTGCCGAGTAACTGGGGGAACCCTCACGATCACCGGACAAAGCCATCGCGGCACACGTTACAAGGTATCCTGCAAGCTCGAAAATATAGTCTTCCCCGCTCTTTTCGTCTGTCACGAACCAAATTCCTCCCCAAATTTTTCACTAAAGGCGATTTCATTCAGTGGCTTCTTTGGTCGTGGTTTTGGAATCTTATCGGGATATCCTATAGAGAGAACTAGGATCAACTCCAAGTCGTCAGGTACCCCCAAAAACTGTTTCACAGGACCCTCACTATAGGAGACGATGGCGCAACTCCCAAGCCCTAACTCAACTGCCTCAAGCATTATGTTTTCTGATGCCATCCCGATGTCGAGGAGGTTCATGGGCTCAGAGATCTTACCGCAGATCGCGATAATGAGTGTAGGGTCGCCCTTAAGACCTGCTGAAAACATCTTGATCATATCGAGCCTTCTAGGATTCCTAATCTCAATAAACCTCCAATTCTGTCTATTCCCACCAGAGGGGGCCCAACGGGCTGCCTCCAGCAGCCTTTCCACGACCTCATTTGGGACCGGTTTGTTTGTGAAAGATCGAGTGCTGCGTCTCTTCAAGATAGCGTCCATTACATCCATAATCTGAACTCCTGTCTAAATCAAAACAGGCAAATAGTGTTTCTTTATTGCTTTTAAGCTAACATATAAGAATTAAATAGCTCTTTGGTAGACTATTTGTCCCCCTAGGAGGGTCATATCCACCTTTGCCTCTAGGATAATATCAACGGGAACTGTAAAGATGTCCCGGTCTATCACTGCTAGGTCTGCAAATTTTCCCACCTCGATGGATCCCTTGATTTCCTCCTCGTTGGAGGCATATGCTCCATTCCAGGTGTAAGCCTTCACTGCCTCATCAACAGTTACTTTCTGGCTCACTCCGAGGTCATTTTCTTTCCATGTTTTCCTAGCGACCGCTGAATGGATACCTATCATTGGGTTGCCCACAGATACAGGCCAATCGGAGTTACACGAGCCTATAATGCCATAATCCTCCAGTGTTTTTAGGGGATATACCCACTCAATTCTCTTTGGTCCCAGCACTTTTTCATAGCCCTCACCGATATCTCGGATAAAGTTGATAGAGACCGATGGAATGACGCCAAGCTTATTCATTCTATTTATTTGTTCAGCATAGCAGAGACCGAAATGCTCAATTCGATGCCTGAGATTGACTTCCGGATTCTCCGCTTTAGCCATCTCAATTACATCAAGGGCTGTGTCGATGCCTCTATCCCCCTCTGCGTGAATGCAAACCCTGATACCGGCAGCGTGGCAAGTTTGTACCTTATCCTGGAGAACATCCTTGTCAATGGTGAGAAGCCCCATGTCCCCCTTCTTTCCAACATAGTTTTCCCTGAGAGCCGCAGTCCCGCTCCTAAGCATACCGTCTAGGGCTACCTTCGCACCCACAAATCTGATCATATGGCTCCCAAAGCCTGTTTTCAGCCCCAAAGAAGTGAGTTGCGAGAGATAGTCTCCCTCAAACTGGTTGGCTATTGGAGGAATAAGACCCACCCTAAGGGGGAGTCTTCCTTCAGAGAGAAGCTCCTGGTAGAGCGTGATTAGACTGGGACCTGCCCAGGCGTCGTGAATGCTCGTCACACCATAGGAGGCTAGCCTTTCCAGAGCCATCCTTAAGTCCTCTTTCATCCTCCGGTGGCCATTTCTGGGAAGGTGCTTCTTAATAAGACGCTGAGCCCTATTCCTGAGGACCCCTGTGGGTTCCCCGTTGTGGTTTCTATCGATTATACCTTGCTTCGGGTCATCCATATCCTTGGACACCTTGCCAATTTCTAGAGCTCGGGAGTTAGCTGTTGCAACGTGTCCACAAGTTTGGATCAGAAAAACTGGGTTATTAGGAGCAATAGTGTCTATCTCCCAGCGATTGGGGAGTCTGGCCTCTGTGAATCGTTCTTCGTCGTATCCCCAGCCTTTAATCCAACACCCTTTTTGGGTTTCAGAGACTTTTTTTCTCACGATCTCCTGGAATTCAAGTATTGATTTAGGCTGCAGTGTCTTAAAGTCGATGTCCCCTGTCATCGTCGCCCCAGCCATAGCGGGATGTACATGTGTATCAATAAAACCAGGGGTTACCAGACGTCCACTTAGGTTAATGACCTCGGTGTTTGGACCTGCAGACTCTAGTATCTCATTGTCGGAGCCTAGAAGGGCAATACGTGAATCATAGATGGCGAGGGCTGTGATGGAGCTCCCACTAAAATTATGAATTTTTCCGTTCACGAGAACTTTATCAGCTTTTATCAAAGTCAAGATAGATTTCCCCTAAAAAATAATTATTCCATCTATACTATAGATTATAAACTAGACCGTGTTTAGGCCGAGATAAACCATTTTGATTATCGGAAAAGTAGTTTTAATAGACCCTTCCCATGGATCAAGACATCCTTTAGTAATCGTTTAAGGGGGGTATGGCTTCTTTTTTTCTCCTTCCATATCACCGGGAACTCCATGAGCTTGAATCCACCTCGCCTAGCAAGCACAATTGCCTCGGTATCCCAGAACCAATGTTTATCACGGCTCTCTTTCAGTATGTGGATCACCATGTCTCTGGAGAAAGCCTTGAACCCACACTGATGATCATAGATACCGCTGTTGAACAAAAGCCGAATGATAAGGTTGTACCCCTTACTCGCGAACCCCCGCAGAAACGGTCGTTTAGTAACTGCGCCTTCGATATATCGAGACCCTATGGCTAGATCATTACCTTCCTCAATGTATCTTATTAGCCTTGGAAAGGATCTCATATCTGTAGCTAAATCACAATCAATATACGCGTAGATCTGGCCGTCGAATCTCTCCCAAGCATTCATCAACGCTAGGCCTCTTCCGAGTTTACTTTTGTTGTGTAAATGGAAAATATTGGAATCCGATAATGCCAAGCTCCTAGCTATCTCGGCTGAGCCATCAGTTGAGCCATCCTCAGCAATTACAACCACAAAATCTCCTTCATAGCTCAAGAGTTTGTTTTTTAAAGCATTCAAAGCTTTCTCTAGGAAAGCAACGTCATTATAACACGGAAGGGTGGCCACTATCTTGACCAAAGCCCTACTTCACTCCGCTCCTACTAGATAAATAATCCGAAGCCCGCCTAAATGATGTAAGAACTACACTAAATTGTGAGAGGCCCCGTATGATGATGCTTATTAAGAGAGAAACAGCGGTCGTTCTCACTTTATCTGTGATATTCCTCTTGTTGGCATCATGGAAACTGGGTCTCAATGAAATCCCATCCTCTGGATGGATGGCCTCTGAAACTGCCCAAGTAATAGTTGATCTACGATCTCAGATGGATGTCCATGAAGTCATATTTATGGTTCAGACCGATGAGCTACACCTAGAGATATCGTCAGGAGCACCCGGATCCTGGGAAAAAAGTATTGAAGCCTCTATTGAGGGTTATAACCAATGGAGGCGGGTCAGTGTGGATAGTCTCACGCGATTCTTGAGGATTAATTTCCAACGATCAGAGGGCGAGATTTTGGAGATAATAATTACGGGAGAAGACGGTCGCATCAGGGACCCAATGGTCAGGGGAGAAGATAACTGCTCAGATTCTTTTGAAGCTTTGACCGATGAACAGAACCTTGTCCAATTTCCGCTAACATACCTGTCCGAATCGATCTTTGATGAGGTTTATTATGTCAGGGCTGCAGTGGATTATCTTTCCAGACGGGACCCTTATGAGGACACTCATCCCCCATTGGGCAAACTTATCATCGCGTCGGGGATCTCGCTTTTTGGCAATAACCCATTTGGATGGCGAATCACAGGAGTCTTATTCTCCTCGGCAATGATACCGGTCATCTACCTTTTGGGTAAAGAGATCAGCGGGTTATGGCTGGGAGGGCTTTTCTCTGCTCTACTATTTGGGTTCGACTTCATGCGTTTCACAATGGGAAGGATGGCTACAATTGACACCTTTCTTGTCTTTTTCTCTATCGCATCACTACTATTTTTTTATAGGTACCTGAAAAAAGTACTTAAAGAGGGATGGGGCGCCTCACTATGGCCCCTCTTTGCGGCAATAATCCTGTCCAGTTTGAGTTTTGCCACAAAGTGGACTGCAGCATTAGGCTTAACAGCACAGTTTTTTACTCTAGGACTGATTCGCTTCGGTTTCATCAGACATGAGGATGGAAAAAAGCATGCAGGGGAGATTAATAGGAATGTTTTTTTAATTCTTCTAGGATTGTTTGCTACTTTTCTTTTGGTCTATTCCCTGACCTATATGCCATACATCAGTTTGGGGCATTCGTGGAAAGATGTGTTTGAAAGGCAGCTTTACATGCTCAGTTACCACTCTGGCTTGGAGGTTGGGCATGACTTCTCATCTCCCTGGTGGAGCTGGCCACTCTTGTCTAGGCCCGTCTGGCTCTATATTTCTAGAATAGGAAACGCGTGGGCCTCAACTATTGTGGCCATGGGTAATCCTGCAGTATGGTGGATTGGGCTTGTTGTAATGATTGACGAAACTTTTAGGATGGTGAAAGAGAGGTTTTACTCTCAAGTTTTTCTAGTGGTCATGTTTGTTTTACAATGGCTTCCGTTTGTCCTGATATCGAGGTCTCTGTTCTTGTACCATTACTATCCAAACGTTCCTATTCTGTGCCTAGTGATCTCTGGGCGGATGGTAAGTGCTTGGAATAAGAAGAAAAAAAGAATAAACATTATTTTATATTTCCTCATAGTTGCCTCAGTCTTTGCACTATATTACCCGGTTATCACTGGAATACCCATTTACAACTCCTTGAGATCAGTTCTAAGAATATTGAAAGGCTGGAGTTTCTAAAAGTTTCCTTAAAAAGCCTTATTCGAGTTCCTCGCTCGCACCTTTGGTCACTTTTTGAAGACGTATATGTACAGACATTATGAATTTTTTGTATTATCCTCTGTATGAAAAAACTCTAAAGGAGCCTGTCTGATGATGATAACATTTAGTGCGGAAAAAAAGACCTATACTTTGAGAAACTAGATAATGTCCGGCAGTGCGTGCAAGGATTTCTCCTAGAATAGCGCCATATTGCGAATATATAGATATAAGAATTACATGTGGATTCGAGTTCTCAAAATCGAGATAAATTAGGGCATAAACTTAATCCGTGAGTTTCATAATCTCAATAAAATCATGAAAAAAGCCTTGGTCAAATAAGTGATAAATAAAACATACTCACATTTTCAACCTTGAAAAAAATGGCCCATAGGTCATCTTAGATTCAGACCTAAGATAAGATTTTACGCTTTTATGAGTAATAACCTTTTTATTAGTAGATACTGATTGAAGATGAGATCAGCCTAGAGATTTTAACCTGATAATTAAAGAGGATTTGTTTTGAGTGACATGAAAACCAAAGAGGGGAGTCTACGCAGCTCTAGCGCTGCAATTGCTGTGACAGCGATCTTTAGTGCTATGGCTGTGGCGATTACCCTAACTAAACTTACTATACCTTTCCCACTCCTCCCATATCTCAAATTTGATTTTTCAGAGGTCCCTGTTATGGTGACGCTAATGCTCATGGGGCCAGTTTATGGCTTTCTTTCATCCGTGATTTACTGGCTTGTGCTATGGTTTCGGGCTGGTGACCCACTTGGACCAGCGATGAAGTTCGCCGCAGTCTCTTCGATGATGGTTGGGTTCTGGGTAGCTTCTATGGTTTACCGTAAAGTTTCCAGAAAAAATAGTGTTGCCTCAAGAGGGGTCTCCGAAAAGGCTGCCAAAACCACAATGGACAACAGCCTGGTCACAGGACTTCTTTTCGGAAGTCTCTTCCGGGTGATTGTTATGTCTGTCTTTAATTATCTAGTGCTTTTGTATATCGCACCATATTACGTGGATTTCATTGCCCCCATTTTGGCCTCAATAAGGTTCCCTGCCGAGACGACTGGGGACGTCGTTATTTATTCGCTATTGCTCACAGCTGTGTATAATATGATCCACTCGGCCGTATCCATATTCCCTGCGTATATTTTGACGAAGGCAGCTCTCCAAAGGGTTCCAGGCATTATTGGGGGTGCCTGGATTCGCGAGTTTCTTGAAGACTGATATTCTTTTTGACAAACTCGATTTTCATTAAACTGTTTGAATCTTTTGTGAAGATCACAGCTGGCGTTATGATCTGGCGCCGGGAGAGGGATTTGAACCCTCGCGACCTTACGGTCACAGACTTAGCAGGCCTGCTCCTTACCAGGCTAGGAAATCCCGGCACGGTTACCTTATGCCCTGGCGTTAGTCAAGGTACCCAGAACTTAAGCAAATCTCAGCAGAGCTTTAAGGTTTTCCAAAGTATCTTGTAATTTGCACGAAGCCTTTTTTTAGAGCCACATAGACGCATAAGGGAATGAAATGTCCACTCATCCCGTAGTAATCGATGAACCAGGAAAGACTGTCCTCCTCATGGGGAATGAAGCAATTGCAAGAGGAGCAATAGAAGCAGGTGCTACAATGGCGACAGCATATCCGGGCACCCCCTCCTCAGAGATTGGCAATACTCTGAGTAGGGTATCTACTGCAGCAGGTCTGTATTTTGAGTGGTCTGTTAATGAAAAGATAGCCTTCGAGGTTGCTTATGGGGCATCATTGTGCGGTCAGAGATGCCTAGTCTCTATGAAGCATGTAGGGCTCAACGTTGCACTTGATGTTCTTAATCCCGTTAGCCTAAGAGGTGTAAACGGCGGGTTCGTCTTCGTCTCAACTGATGATCCATCCCAGCATAGTAGCAGGACCGAGCAAGATAACCGCTGGCTAGCTAAGCAGAACTGCGTCCCCGTCTTGGAGCCGTCAAGTCCCCAAGAAGCAAAGGATTTTACACGCTACGCGTTCGATCTTTCGGAAAGGGTAAAACTTCCGGTCATGATTAGGACAGTTACTCGGCTGAGCCATATGAGGAGCGATGTCAACTTGGGCTCCATCGAGAGGCTAGGAAGGACTCCAGAGTTCGACTGGGAAGGATTTAGCTACAGGGTGGCGGGATTTGAGAAGCTGTTTAGGAGACATGCAGAGCGCCAAGATAAGCTGGATAGTGTTCAAGAAGAGTTCGATGAAGTGGATTTCAATCAGTTGAAGTTAAACGGGGGCGAGAAAATAGGGGTTATCGGCGTAGGCTTTGCATTCAAATATGTCCTAGATTCGATCAGAAATCTAGGTGTCGACTCAGATATAGCTTATCTTAAGCTTGCAACCCCGCATCCCCTTCCCCGGAGGAAACTTGCGAGTTTGTTGAATGGTGTGAAGACAGTTCTAGTTGTGGAAGAGGTTGATCCATTTGTAGAGATGCATGTCAAATCTCTCGCAAAAGATATGGCCTTGGACACAACGATACTTGGACGAGAGACAGGAAATCTCCCAAGAGGTGGTGAGTTAAGCCCCTCGATTCTCGATAGTGCACTCGGGGGACTCCTAGGAATCTCTGTGGATGAAATTGATCGGTCCGGAGTTATGAAAAAGACAGGCGAACTTTTATTTGATCGAATGTTGACTCTCTGCTCCGGTTGTCCTCACAGGGCATCGATCCACGCCCTCAAGAAAGCAGTAAAGAAGGTAAAGGGCGATCTTAAGGATGTGGTAGTAAATGGTGATATAGGCTGCTACGGCCTCTCCCATGCACCCCCCATGAGCTTTGAGGACACCTACTTCTGTATGGGGGCAAGTATCGGAGTCTCCCAAGGGATGGAAAAGGTAGGCATCGATACCATAGCTTGGATAGGGGATGGCACTTTCTTTCACTCGGGAATACCTTCCCTCGTAAACGCTGTTGCTAATGGTTCATCTATAAAGATAGTTGTTGCAGATAATGGAACGGTTGCCATGACCGGTTTCCAGCCTACTCCCCAAAGCGGGAATACGGCAATGGGAAAACCTGTTAAGAAAATCCCAATTGAAAATATCGCCAGGAGCCTTGGCGTTGACTTCCTTGAGATAGTAGACCCCTATGACTTGGAGGCAGCTCAAGGGACGTTTGAGAGAATGCTAGAAGCAGAAGGAGTCGCCATGGTGATCGCTAGAAGAGCATGCTCCATGGAGGAGGTAAGGGCAATGAGGCCTGAGAAGCCCGTCCCATACTACGTCGATGAAGACCTATGCACAGGTTGCACAATCTGCACAAGCCAGTTTGGCTGTCCAGCCCTCGGCTGGAAACCGGAGAATAAGAAGGCCTGGGTAGACTCGTCAATCTGTACGGGTTGTGACGTCTGTGCACAGATATGTCCATTCGATGCAATCCTCCCAGAGGGTTCTTAGATGGGCGTCTTCAGATTGGTAATAGCCGGTGTCGGAGGTCAGGGTACTCTTTTGGCGTCCAGGCTCATCGCCCAATCCGCCATCGATGCCGGGCTCCCTGTCAAGATAGGGGAGACATATGGAATGGCACAGAGAGGAGGACCGGTTATGGGTCACATTCAAATAGGAGAGGGTGCCGAAAGCTCTCAGATTAGACCTGGAGAGGCAGATGTCCTCCTAGGCTTTGAGATAGGTGAAGCAGTCAGGCAGGGGGTCCAATACTTGAAGGATGGAGGGCTAGCTCTGGTAAACCTTCGAAAGTTCCCCCCAGTGGAAGTAATCTCAGGGATGATGGAGTACCCCTCTGAGGATTCGTTATTATCCCTCCTAAAGGAGGTAACATCGGACATCATAACGTTTGATGCTACAGCCATAGCAGAGAAAGCTGGCGATGCCATCTCTACAAATATGGTGATGTTGGGGGCTACTGTTGAAAGTGGAAAGCTGCCCTTTGATAAGGAAATCGTGATCGCTGCGATGCGAAATAGTATCAGGGCTACATATCTTGAGACCAATCTAAGTGCTTTCAAGATGGGTCAAGCAGCTTACATGAATTATTCAAAGTAGATCCAAGGAAAAAATCACTGCTCGTTGGCTTGGTCCTTTCCCGTCGCGCGCGTAACAGTCCGAATAAATAGTTCCGGACTATGTGGGACTATGCAGCCACTGAGTTCAAGTATAGAAACCGTACAATGCTGCAGATCGGTAGTAATAGTCTGACTATTCCACGATATTATTTTGTTTTTTCAGTAGTTTTACATGTATTTTGATAGTCATACTATCATATCTTGAACTTATCTCATGCGCGATTAAGACTCTTCTTATCAATCTCTAGCATCCAGAGGCACAGCATTGGAATTAATAAATACAATATGTGTAGACCTAGATGTCTCTAAATCAATAGGGTCCTAATGAATTCACTGATAAATGTGCTTGAGTGCGTTCGGTAATTCCCAAATATTTGAAATTACGGTATCCGCTAAATAATGGCTTTTCACCTTGGAGCCATCCTCATCAAGTAGAATCGCATTCATTCCTATCTCCTTTGGTCCAATCACATCTGCTATTACCGTGTCTCCTACCATTATTGATTTTTCCACGGTCGAATGTAGCTTGGAAAGTGCAAGGTCGAATAAAAGTCGTTTTGGCTTCCTGTATCCAACTTCCCCGGAAATTACTATAACATCAAAAATTCTTTCGAATTGATACCTATCAAATACTTTTCGCGCTGTTGGCCCGTCAACAAAGTTAGTAACAAGCCCAATTTTGTAACTTTCTTTAAGCATATTGAGAAGAGGCATTGTTTCTTTATAGGGTTTTGAATGGATCGGCCATAGTGTAAGATATTCTTTCCAAAGTTCTTTCACGATGTTTGACAGTTTTGCTTCTTTAAAGTTTATTCCCTTAAGAGTCTCAAGTAATCGTTTTTCGTGATCGAACTCTTCCCATGTATTGTTTGCCAGAATATTTTGTGCTTTTGCAGATCTTTTGTATGCGGCCCTAAATGCATTATATTCAACTTTGTGTCCTTGATCGGCTAATATTTTATGGAAATGTGTTGTGACTATTCCTTGTTTCATTAAATGGGGTGCCTGGATGATTGTTCCCCAACAATCTAATAATATTGTATCAATCAAAAAATTCACTTGGATATTAACACATATTTGATTAAAGATATACTTTAGACTTCATGCACTCTCGATAAATAGACCAAGAAAGTACAAATGAAAGAATAGACCATTCAGTCATATCTGGATAACTTTTCCTTGTTCAACAAATACTATGTTATGTTTGCTTTCTTGGAATTTCTTCGGGTTCTCGGTATGAATCGGGATTACGCTCTTTGGCTGGATTATACGTAGCATATCAAACACCTCTGTTCCTGACGCATGTCCAGATGCATGAAGTTTATCCTTCTTTTCCATACCAAACAACTTCAAGTCGAAGAGATTTAACCAATTAAACACTCGTTCAGAGTCAAGCTTCATTTCATCGTTGAAAGGTTCAGTAATGCTCCGGAGATACGTACTTCCTAGAACTGGGTTGATATCGATCAACTCATTCAACTGGAAATAACTGCAGAAGAGCATGTATTTGGACTGGTCCTTAAGATCAAGAAAATTGACTGTATTTGGGTACTCAAGATATTTTCTCTCCCACTTTCCATAGTCTTGATCACAAATATTCTGAGGAATAGTGACGCCATCTATATTACTCGGGAGGTCATCCTGTCCAACAGTTCCCCATCCCTTTCGATCAGCGAAAATGCGGATATTTGGGTCATCAACAGATGGAAATTCATCACTAATCTTTGAGAAATATTCAAGTAGATTCGCCTGCCTGAACCCAATTACTAAACTCCGCCCGACCTCTTTAGCAATACGATAAAATGTCAAGAGCCTTGTCAAATCACGCGGTGGAAAGGTAAGCACAGCTAATCCTTTAGAGCCGCGTATAATCTCTTTTGCCTGATCATAAACGTCCTGTTCAGAGGTGCCCGTATCTTCATTTATCCTTGTTCCCTCCGTTATTACTATGTCAATCCGTTCCGACGATACCGCTTCAACCATCTCTGAAGTCTTATGCCCAAAATATCCATGAAACCTAAAGTCGCCAGTATATAGTATTGTACCCTCTGAGGTATGTATTAGATAAGCCGTGGCTCCAGGTAGACTATGATCGACCGCATAAGGAATAATTTCAAGGTCCCCAATTTGATGTTTCTCACCGGACTCCAATACTCTTAATGGCCTATTTATCACTCCATCCCTCGAAGTAACCTTTGTATAACCATCACCCCTTGTCTTTTCTTTGATCATAAAACTCGGAGTAACCGTGAGATAATCTTGCCAACCTGATCGTCCTGATTCCTGCAGCGAGGAGAGAATCGCGTGACTTCCAGGACTCAGGATGATCTCGATGTCACTTCTAATATGATGGACATAAGAAACGTGGTCCATGTGAGCATGGCTGATAATAACTGCATCAATGGTACGATCTTCTTTTTTCCTTCCCATGTGACGCAGATAATCCTGTCTATATATCCCTTCTAAATCAGGCAATAGTCCTGTTTTAATAAAATCTTGTATTCCATTGCATTTTCGAGCATTCAGAAACTCGCTGAAATATTTACCAGACTGACCAAAACTCATACCAAAATCAAGGAAAATTCGAGCGTCCCCATCCTCGAGTAAAATCTTATTACCCCCGATTTCGTTAACGCCACCAAAAAAACGAAGATTTGCCATTAGCCTCATAGTATCAACGTGGTTTGATATCCATTAACCTATAGGTCTAAAACGCGCGCATGGTGAAATGGTTTCTATGAAGCTTGTTCTATATGCGCGCAGGTGAAATGAACTTACATATTATAACGCCTTACCTATGACGAAAAACCTCATATGCATCCTTGTAGAATCATGAGTCCCCTAACAGAGTGGACCTTATCTCGCAGTTTATTGGCGGGTTTTTTATGCGGTAGCACAGTGATTTATCTGAGTTGAAGATTTCCCCAGATCACAATCTGGCTGTTAAACACCCTGAGCTAGCCAAGGAATGGTACCCAACCAAAAATGGGAATTCAACACCAGATAGGATTAACTCCAGGAAGTCGCAAGAAGGTCTGGTGGAGGTGCAGTCGAGGGCATGAATGGGAAGCTACTCCCAATAACAGAACATGTGGAACTGGTTGTCCGTACTGCTTCAATGAGAAGCGAGGCGGTCTAATAAGAAAGGCTGCTTTGAAACGAAGCGGAAGCCTAGTAACCAGAAATCATGAACTAGTCAAGGAATGGCACCCATCCATGAACGGGACTCTAAAACCGTCGGATGTAACTCCAGGAAGGGGTGTTTGGTTTAATGGAGGCGAGGGAGTGGCATGAGAGGCTCAGTGTGGAGAACACTTTGAGTGCTCTTGAGCGAAACGGGTTCGATGTATAGTTCCATCCTACGGCGGAGGAGGCTCTCCCCGGGTCCTGAGAGGTCGTCTGTGGGTCTCGGGGGCTCGATGACGTTGAGGGAGATGGGGCTGGTGGACGCATTGGAAGCGCGGGGCGTCGATGTGGCAAATCACTGGAAGGCGGGGCGTGAGGGAGCGTCCCCGGAGGAGGTCATCGAGATCCGGCGCGCCCACGTCAACTCGGACGTGTTCATCACAGGCACCAACGCGGTCACCGAGACCGGGGAGCTGGTTAACATCGATGGGACTGGTCAGAGGGTGGCCGCGATGATCTTCGGACCTAAGAAGGTGATCGTGGTAGCGGGGGTGAACAAGATCACGGGGGATCTAGAGGAGGGGCTGTGGAGGGCGAGCAACATTGCGGCGCCCATGAACGCGAGGAGGCTTCACCCAAAAATTCCGTGCTCCGAGACGGGAGAGTGCAGCGACTGCGTGGCGCCTGAGAGGATCTGCGGGATAACCACTATCATCCGCCGGAGGCCCAGGCGGACGCCGTTCACCGTGGTCTTGGTGGGGGAGAAGCTGGGGTACTGAGGCGCGCGCCCAGAATGGATCCGATTATCCTATACGCATCAACGACGTAGTACCCGCAGAAAAGGAGACAAAGACGACCATGGCCATCGACTACGATCCCTCGAACTGGGATCTCACCAAACGCCTGTTGGGCTACATGAGGCCCTTCCTCCACATCTTCCTCGGAATAGTCCTCACAGCCTTTGGGAGGAACGGCCTCTTCGCGCTGATCTCCCCTCTCATCGTGATGCTCATCATCGACTACATAGTGATCCCCGTCCCTGGAGGGACCCATTGGTTCCTAGAGCTCCTCAAGGCATGGACGGGAGTCGAGGGGCAGACCGAGCTCCTGGTCCTGCTCTGCGGAATCATCGTTCTCCTAGCCGTGATGCGGGGGGTCTTCCACGTCATCCACATCACCCTCAGGGCCTCGCTGTCCCAGAACATCCTCAGGGTGATGCGCCGGGACTTCTACTACGCCCTCATCCACAAGTCGTTCAGCTACCTCGACAGGGTCATTTCCGGCCAGATCATCAGCCGCCTCACCAGCGACATGGGGGCCATAGACCTCTTCTACTCGGAGACGGTGCGGGAGATCTTCAGGCACGGCATACAGTTCACGTTCACCCTCTACATCCTCTACCTCGTGGACCCTGGCCTCGCCCTCATCTGCAGCCTCCCCATGCCCCTCGTCTTCCTCTCCACCCGACTCTACTCGAGCCGAATCGGAGGCCACCTTGCGAAGGCGAAGAACCAGTTCGGGGAGATGAGCTCCGTTCTAGTCGAGGGCATCGTCGCGCACAAGCTGGTGAAGAGCTACGGACAGGAAGCCACATTCATGGAGCGGTTCGAGGAGGATAACCGGGGCTACGTCGAGACCAGCCTCAAGGCATCACGGATACAGTCCATGTACCGGCCCTCCTCAGCCGCGATGATTGCCGTGGGCATGGCCCTCGTCATCTTCTACGGGGGCCAGCGAGTCATCGACGGCCGCCTCACCATCGGGGCCATGATCCTGTTCGGGACCTACTTCACCCAGCTCGTGGGGCCCATGCGGATGTTTGCCCGGCTCATCATGTTCTACCAGGACGCGATAGCCAGTGCCAGGCGGGTCTTCGAAGTGATAGACATCGGCGAGGACGTACCAGAGGCACCAGACCCTGTCGAGCTTCCCCAGGTGACCGGGGAGGTCGAGTTCAGGGGCGTCTCTTTCTCCTACGAAGGGGCCGAGGAGACCCTCCAAGACATCTCAATGAAGGTGCAGCCCGGCGAGAAAGTAGCCCTAATGGGATTCGTGGGCTCGGGGAAGACCACCCTCGCCGAGCTGGTGCCCCGGTTCTACGACGTGACCGCAGGCTTGGTGAGGATCGACGGCCACGACGTCCGGGACGTCTCCCTGAGCAGCCTCCGGAAACAGGTCGGGATAGTCCTCCAGGACGTCTTCATCTTCTCTGATACCCTCAGGGCCAACCTCGCGTTCGGGAAGCCCGACGCTACCGACCAAGAGGTTGTCGAGGTCGCCAAGGCGGCGCAGATCCACGAATTCATCGAGTCCCTCCCCGACGGCTACGGGACGCTGGTGGGCGAACGGGGGCTCACCCTCTCCGGGGGGCAGAGGCAAAGGTTGACGATAGCGAGGACGATTCTGACGGACCCCGGTATATTGATCCTCGACGACTCGACCTCCAACGTTGACGCCGAGACCGAGGCCCTCATCCGGAAGGCCATAGACGCTCTCCTGGAGAGCCGCACCGCCCTGATAATCACCCAGAGGGCCTCCACCTGCAAGGCTGCGGACAGGGTCGTGGTGATGGACCGGGGGAGGATAGCCGCCGAGGGGAGCCACGACGACCTCCTCCACTCGAACCCGATATACAGGCAGCTCATCGAATCCCAGGCCCTCGACTTGAGGGGTGGCTCCTGATGGCCGAGTACGTGGACCGGTACGACGTGGGCTCCCTTGAGTCCACCGAAAGGAAGTTCACCGACCTAGAGCTGATTAAACGTCTCATATTCGGGTACATGCTGAGGCACAGGGGGCTATTTGCCCTCGAGATGATCCTCGTAATCCTCAAGATGGCCACCGTGCTGGCGGGGCCCTACCTCTACAAGGTCACCCTCGACTTCTACATCAACGGGACCCCCACCGCCGACGGCCTCTGGCTCGCCGGGCTGCTGGAGGCCCTCGCCGCGGCCCTCGGCGGCGGCGCATATCCTGGGACGCCCCACATACTTCTCTCCGCGGGATTCCTCTACGTGTTGATCTCCTTGGCTCAGTGGATCGCATCATCCCTTCAGACCTATTATATCGACAAGCTCGGGCTCATCGTGATCGCCGATATCAGAGCTGACTTTTTCGGGCACCTCGGGGCTCTCTCTCAGAGGTTCTTCGAGCACGGAAACACCGGGCGGCTGGTCTCGAGAGTCACGAACGACGCCGAGTCCCTAAAGAAGCTGATGTCGACGGGGGTGGTGGGGCTCTTCGCCGACCTGATGATGGCGGTGGCGATCCTCGCGGTGATGTTCTTCCTGAACCTGAGGCTCACCCTGGTCGCGCTCCTCATCGCCCCGGTGGTGGCACTCATGAGCAGGCTCTTCCAGGGCTGGGTCAAATCGGCCTGGGGAATCGCCAGGAGGAACGTGGCCTCCCTCACCGGGAAGGTCCAGGATCTGATGTACGGGGCGAGGGTCACCAAAGCCCTCAACCAAGAGGCCCGATCCATAGTGGAGTTTGACGAGGTCAACGAGCAGAACATGCGCTCCCAGGTCAGGGCCGAGTCTGTCTCCGTGGTGTACTCTGGGACAGTGACGGTCCTCAACTCGATCATGACCGCCGCGATCTGGTACCTGGGGGGGCAGGAGGTGATGCTCGCCGCCCGCACCCTGGGAGAGCTGATTGCATTCTCGGAGTACGCGGCATCTTTCTTCAACCCTATCCAGAACCTCGCGATGTTCTACGGCGAGATCCAGAGCGCGCTGGCCGGCGCCGAGAGAATATTCACCATCCTCGACCTTGAACCAGAGATCCGGGAAGCCCCCGACGCCGTAGAAATGGATGATGTCCAGGGGCGCCTCGTCTTCGATGGGGTCACATTCAGCTACGTTGAGGACTTCCCGGTCCTCAGAGACATATCCTTCGAGGCCTGCCCCGGGGAGAGCCTCGCTATCTTCGGGCCCACAGGAGCCGGCAAGTCGTCGATCATCAACCTCCTCGGGCGGTTCTACGATCCCGACGAGGGGGTCGTAGAGATCGACGGAGTGGACATTAAGGAGGCGGACTTCGAGTCCCTGAGGAGAACCGTATCCATCGTCCTGCAGGAACCCTACCTCTTCTCGGGAACCCTCGAGTACAACCTAAAGTTCGGGCGCTCCGAAGCCCCGGACGAAGAGATGATGAGGATCGCGAGACTTGTTGGGATCCACGATGCCATCTCGAGGCTCCCGGAGGGCTATGATACAGTGATCCAGGAGAGGGGGACAAACCTCTCCTACGGTGAGCGGCAACTTGTCTGTCTCGGGAGGGCGCTGCTCTCCGATCCGAAGATATTGGTCTTCGACGAGGCGACGAGCAGCGTCGATCCCCATACAGAGGCGCTGATACAGGACGCGATCAGGGAGGAGATGGCGAGTAGGACCGTGCTTCTGGTGACCCATAGGGTCTCCACGGTGAGGGAGGCCGACAGGATTCTCTTATTGAACGAGGGGAGGATAGAGGCCGAGGGCTCCCACGAGGAGCTCCTAGAGGGCAGCCCGCTCTACAGGAGGCTCTGCGAGATGCAGCTGGTCTCCGTGGAGGATTAGAAAAAAGATCCTCGGGTAACTCTATTACTCACCCATCAGGGTCGTTCCTTTGAGCCGTAGCCGCTGGCCCGGGAAGACTATCTGGAAAGGGCGGGCTGGAAGGAGTAAATCTGAACTAGTCAAGGAGGGGCACCCAACCCAGAATGGGGATTTGACGCCAGCTCAGGTTGCTCCAGGAAGTGGTAAGAAGGTCTGGTGGATATGCATCAGAGAGCATGATGGGAGGCTACGTTATATAATAGGACAAGTGGAACTGGTTGTCCTGACTTCCACAGGGAACACCCACGCACTACGAAATCTGAATATGGTAATCTTTTTTCTTCTATGTATCAAATAAACGACTTAGGTCATGGATTTTTTGGTACAAAATATTCAAATATATTTACCAATTCTACCGAAATTTACGCTCTGATGGCTTAATGTAATAACTCGGTTCTCTCTAGATAGTCTAGATGGAATATTCCAAGACTTTTATTTCCGAAGGGATGGCTCAGATAATTATCTACAAAGTCGTCTCATCAGAGGGCGAAACTCTCGAGAGGGCACGGTCTCGAGCGCCAGTTTTTTACAACCCTATAATGAATATGAACAGGGATTCTGCGATTCTGGCTCTTGGCGCTCTCCAGAGACGTTTGTCAAGGCCACTAACGATATGTGAACCTATGTGCGGGACTGGAATTAGGGGAATCAGGATGGCCCTTGAAGTGCCGAAAGTACGAGAAATTGTGCTAGGGGATATGAGCCCCCATGCAGTAAGACTCACCGAGAAAAATATCGGATTGAACGGAATGAGTGAAAGGGTACGTGTGAGAAGGATGGAGGCAAATCTCCTATTATCGCTGCACGCCCGACCCCTTGCTCGATTTGATTACACTGATATCGACCCTTTCGGTACCCCTGCCCCTTTTATCGATACAGTTGCGCGGGCTACCAAAAGAGACGGAATGGTAGCCTTAACGGCGACTGATATGGCTCCTCTCTGTGGTGTCAATGTGCGGGCGTGCATCCGTAAATACGGGAGCACATCACTGAGGACAGGATACAGTCACGAATCAGCGTTAAGGATTCTGATCGGGTCCTTCATTAGAGGTGCCGCAATTCACGAAGTAGCATCTAAACCTGTTTTCAGTTTTTTCGCAGACCATTATATCCGGCTCTATATGCTCTTGGATAGAGGGAAGATGAGAGTGGATAAAAGCCTCAGGGAGATAGGATATCTCCTTAATTGTTCTGCGTGTAAGAGTATTCGCTCAGAGAAAAGCGGGCTAGACGACAGAATGCGTATCTGCGAAGTCTGTGGATCAGAGATGAAAGCTGCGGGACCTCTCTGGCTCGGGAACCTTGCCGATGATGATTTCTGCTTGGATATGATCGAGTGTTCTAAGGATTCATTTATTGGCAGCAATAGGAGACTCATAAATATAATCAGAAAGGTCAGAGGAGAAATAGATATGCCTCCCGGTTTTTTCGTTTTAGACGAGTTGAGTTCTAATTTAGGGGTTGCATCAAGGCGTCTTAATCCAGTCATTGATGGGCTGAGAAACGCCGGGTTCAAGGCGGCAGTTAGTCATGCAAATAACAGGGGATTGAAAACTGACGCGTCTGTGGAGGCAGTGAAGAGAATCGTTTTAGAGCTCAATGTTAAGGGAGTTTAGAGCACTAATGTCTAAGAGATGGCTTAGCGAGAGGAAGAACGAATATTATCACCTCAGGGCAAAAGAAGAGGGATATCTCTCGAGGGCGGCTTTCAAACTGATCCAACTTGAAGAGCGGTTTGGATTCCTCAAAGATGCTAGAAATGTCTTAGATTTAGGTGCAGCACCCGGTGGATGGCTTCAGGTTGCAAGTGAAGCAATAGGGGACAAAGGCTTGATAATGGGGGTTGATCCCCAGGAGATCAATCATCGTGGCCTTCTAGGTGTTAACAGTCTAGTAGGAGATGTTACCTCCGAAGGTACTATCAAGGAAATCCATGATTTTTTTCAATGTAGAGTGGATGTTATTCTCTCAGATATGGCTCCGGATGTCAGTGGAAATTGGGATCTGGACCATTTTCGGCAGATCCATCTTGCTCGAATAGTTCTTGTTATCGCCAATGAGCTTCTCAGAGGTGATGGCTGGCTTGTGGTAAAAACGTTTCAAGGATCAGAGCATGATAAGTATGTGAATGATGTTAGGAAAATGTTTGAACTTGTGAAAATTGTGAAGCCAAAGGCCTCAAGGAAGCATAGCGCCGAAATATATCTGGTGGCTCACCGACTCAAACCGTTTAGAAGGTTGCCCGAGGGTTACCGCAAGAAAGAGGAGTGTTAGATCCCTAGCCGCCTTTGGACCATCTCTATGACCACTTTAAAATGGATCACAGGTTTCCCTATTTTCTGGACTATCTGCTTAATTTCGGATAGTCCAAAATAGATGAGTGATCTGAGAGGGATCCTGCTTTTTTCCTTCTGCCAATTCACCGAGTTCCCTCCTGTCCTCATAGTCGCGCGTTGAGGCTTCAATTTCAGTGATTTCGCCAAATCTCCTTTGATGCGGATAAAATATTTCCCAAGGAGATATACCAGGTGATCTTCCCGATTTTGATCCTCTTAATGTAATCGGGGGGATTTGGGACTTTACCCTTGGTTCCAGTAATATCTAATGGAAGCCCCTCTTTAGGGCATTTCTTTCGGCATCAACAACTCTTTCGTAGAACTCATCGGATTCATCATCGATCTCGGCTAGGAGATCCCAAGCTTCGGATAAGTCAACCCGTTTCGCAGTAGCTACTATCGCGCCCCTCCTACCATACATTGATACAAGCTTGGAGGCGTCTTTTCCCCTCTCCCACCATCGTTCCCCGGCTCTTTTTTCAACGAACTTATCTTTCCCGAGTTCTTGATAGACCTCGTCGATATTCCGATCAAAAACTCCGAGCTCAGTGGAGCCACATTGTGGACACTCGATCGATTTCGGGAGTTCTTTGATCCTGTGGGTCTTAACATGGTCCCTCTTGGTGAGACATGCGAAAGTCCTCGTCTCGTTGAGGATACGTGCTTTGGCAGACTCGACTATAATTCGGGTGATCTTGTCTGGCGGCACAATGTCAGCCCTCATACTCATTCCATCCACAACCATCTCGGCCATGGGAGTTATCTGCCCCCCGTTATCAATAAGAGCTACCTCAATCTTCCCCTCACCGATCTCATTGATGATCGTGATAGTGGCTTGGAGGTCAAGATCCTTCCGCGCAGTGTCCTTCATAGCCTCCTCATAGATACATGTACTCTCGAAGCTTTTCATGAGACGGTCTAGAGTGATGTTGCTAAAGTTGGCGTACTTACTAAGGGCGCCGGATTTCCGGGCGACGTTAATGAGGCGGCGCTTGAAGACGCCTGTCTTGGCTACGGCGTTCTTCATAATCTTCTCAAGGTCGACCTCATACAGGCTGGTGAGAATCTTCGCGACGTAGTTTGAGTCCACGGCTCCTACCGTCTGGATGACTACAGTGTAGGTCTCCTGCTGGACTCCTACAGGATAGCCCGTCTTCTCAGAAATGATGTGGCCGAGAAGCCGGGCAAGTGTCCTATTAACGAGAGTGCCGAAGTTAGCGTGAACTATGACATTGTCCCCCCAGTCCTCTACAACGATCCTTTTGTTGGTAGGAACGGGGTAGTCAAGTTCTACCTGCTCAACAATCTCTGAGATAGCCTTTTCTATGGTATCTGATTTGGCTGGATACTCTATATTTAGCTCATCTGCGATTTGTTTTGTAGAACTGCCTCTGAGGAGTCTCTCCTCGACTCTTGCTTTAATCTTTCCCACTTCTAGAGCTATTTCTAGGGGGACAGGAATCTCTTCACCTACCCAGCTGGGGATGGCGCCAGTAGGGTCTTCTTCAGCACGGACGTAGATCTTGTCATTTTGAATGTTAAGTATCTTCCAGGGGCGCCCCCTGATCACGAATTTCACCCCGGGCTTAGCGTACTCTGCAACGAAGGCTTCTTGGAGAATGCCAACTGGAGCTTCTTCAGCGGTGTCGATTACGAGGTATGTTTTCTCGTCGGGTATCATACTGAGGTTATCAAAAAAGTAGCGGTAAATTGTCTTCCGTTTACCCTTGGGCCGGATTATAACTTCATCCACCTCGCTGACCCATGCCATCCGGGGGAATCGGTTGTGCATGTATTGGGCGACGAACTGGATCTCCTTTTCAGTAATGTCTTTGAATGGGTAGGCCTTGCTGAAAAGATTCTTGGCTTGCAAGAAGTAAATTCGGCTTCGAGACATAAACTCTGCAACGATCTGGTTTACCACAACGTCATAAGGTTTATCGGGGACAATTAGGGGCTCCATGATCTCCTGGAGTCCCCTACGGCAGATTACCATGGACTCGAGGCAGTCCTCGCTGTTCATAGCAATTATAACGCCCTTGGCCAGATCTCCGATGCTGTGGCCACTCCGCCCGACCCGTTGGAGAAGGCGGGTGACCTGACGGGGGCTGTTGTACTGGATAACGAGGTCGATATGACCTATGTCAATGCCCAACTCGAGGCTAGATGTGCAGACCACAGTCTTGAGATCCCCTTGTCTGAGCCCTGTCTCGGCTGCGATACGAGTAGTTTTGGCAAGGCTGCCGTGGTGAATGCTGAGGGGGAAGTCCATGTCCCAGACGTTGAATCGGCTTGTTATGAGCTCCGAGGTGCTCCGGGTGTTTGTGAATACAAGCGTAGTTTCGTGGCCTTCGATGAGGTCCCTCATAATCTTTAAACGGGCGGCGACCTCGGGATGGGTGAATAGGTCTCTAGCAAGATCATAGTCTTTTGGCCCAGGCTCGGGGTAGACAATCTCAAGTTGGGTATTTCTGAACGCAGAGACCTGGATGGTCTCCACCTCACGGTCGTTGCCTACAAGGAACTGGGCCACTTTGTCTGGGCTCCCGATGGTGGCACTCAGGCCTATCATCTGGAATTCTTCATCGGCGAGCTCCCTGATGCGCTCCAGCGCGATACTGAGTTGGCTGCCCCGCTTATTATCGGCGAGTTCGTGGATTTCGTCGATTACAACCCATCGGACAGCTTTTAGGTATTTCCTGAGGATGCGACCACTGAGGATGGCCTGGAGGGTCTCAGGGGTGGTAATGAGCATCTCTGGTGGACTTTGTCGTTGGTAATTCCGTTCCCTAGTGGAGGTGTCCCCATGACGGACCGCGAGGCGGATGTCAAGACTGCTGCACCAGTATGTCATGCGGTTTAATATGTCCCTGTTGAGGGCCCTGAGAGGGGTGACATAAATGATGCTGATGCCTGGCTTGCGCTCCGCCATCAGATATTTATGGAGGACGGGGAGCATTGCCGCCTCGGTTTTCCCTGTAGCGGTAGGGCTAATGAGGAGGACATGACCACCCTTGAGGATCTTGGGAATTAGGAGTTTTTGAGGCTCCGTGGGCTTCTGGAATCCCTTTTTTTCAAGAAGCCTCCGAACCGGTCTGCAGAGTATCGAGAAGGCGTTTTTCTCGGTCAAATATGAGCCCAGCCAGTCTTATCTATAGGTGCCAAATAAAAACTATTTCTCAAAAGACCCTTGGAGTTATTTTTGTCCCATACTTTTGAGACTAAAAGGGGGTTTTGAATCATATTGATGAGTATCAGGTTAATAATTCATGACTAGAATAAATGTCTTTTAAATTATTGTTTGGGAGCGCCGGTCTCTTAAAACCATAGAATCCTCTCTTAGGTGACCATGCTCTTTTCGTGAGAGAAAGCTTCTTGTTCTCCATTATCGATGACGTCCTTAAGATGCTGAACCACGTTCCATACCTCCAGATAGCTTGTGTATAGTGGGATAGGGGCAAGCCGTATCACGTTAGGAGGTCTGAAGTCTGGTATCACACCTCGAGCCTTTAGGGCCTCTGAAACCCTCCACGCATCTGAGTGTTCCACACCGACGTGGCCGCCCCGCCTATCGTGTTTCCTAGGTGTCCCGACGGAGAAGCCGTAGGGAATCTGGCTAAGGGTCTCGTCAATTAGATGAATCAAGTAGGAGGTTATCTTCGTGGATTTCCTTCGTATTCTATTGATCCCCGCCTCGTTGATCATACTAATCGCACCCATCAGGGGGGCAGTGCTTAACATTGTTGTGGTCCCGATCTGCCAGGCGCTCGCGTCCTCGGCGGGATCAAATTTGTTAGACATATTAAACATGGTAGCCTGGTTGTTCCCAAACCAGCCCGCTAGTCCCGGGGTCTTTCCGAAATGGCGGCTGTTAACATATATACTCCCAGTGGAGCCAGGGCCTCCGTTCATATACTTGTAGTTACAATAAAATGCAAAGTCGACACCCCACTCGTTGAATTTATGCGGGACTACTCCGACGGAATGGCTGCAGTCAAAGCCAATGGGTATTCCCCGAATATTAGCTTCCCTGGTGAGCCTTTCCATGTCAAGGAGCTGGCCGCTCTTATAATAGACGCCGGGTAAGAGAATAAGAGCGACTTCATCAGTCATCGCATCAACTATATCATCTTCTTCAATGATCCGCCCATCTCGGCTCTCTACAAGTATAAGGTCCTTGGAAGGGTCACCTCTTCTTAGTTTGATCTGGGAGGCCAAAGCATAGAGGTCGCTGGGAAAGTTAAGTTCGTCCGCTAGGATCTTTCGCCTCTCACCCTTAGGCTCGTAGAATGTGGCCACCAAGGCGTGAAGATTCACCGTTGTCCCACCACAAACAACAATCTCTCCGGGATTTGCACCAACCATTGTCGCCTGCATCTCTCCCAGTCTCTTGGCGTAATTAATCCAAGGTATCTCACCTCCGCCCCAGCCCCCGATCCCAAGGGTCTTCCATTCATCAATGATCGACATTAGACTCGCCTCAGCATCTTTGGAAATGAGCCCTAAGGAATTGCCATCCATGTAGATTTTCCCTGGGAGATGGTAGAATCTCTCTTTGAATGTTGAGAGGGGGTCTTCGGCGTCAAGCTGGAGCGCAAATTCCCTTCCTAACTTGAAATTCATAAACGAAAGCTCCGACGAATATCCCTTCTTGAGTGGTTTTAAGGAGATCGTGCTCTCCTCCTTGAGAAGAAGGTTAGTATAACAAACCCCACCATAGATAGGATAAAGGAGAGCTTAAAGGTAGCTCCAATCCCAAAAGCCTCGGCCACTGACCCCAATATTATTGGGCTGACGATCCCACTGATGTTTGAGAATGTCGAGAAGACCCCCATTGAGGCTCCCGCCATACCCGAGGGGGCCTCCTCTGTGACATACGTGTTTGCTGATGTTAGATAGATACCATATGCTATCCCCTGCATCCCGAGAAGAGCGCTCAGTATTACCAAGGTGTTGAATTCTGGGAGGGCTAGGATCATGAGTGCTGAAGCTCCTAGCCCCAGAGTCATCATTCTTAGCGCCCCCAGCCGTGAAATCGCCAACCCCGTCGGGATTCTTGTAGCAGTTGAAGCGAGTCCCCGCACTGTGAGTGCCATGCCTACTTGGGACTCATCAAGCCCGATAGATATTCCGTAAAGGGGGAAAAAGACCATAATTGTGTTGAATATTGTGGAGTTGAAGAAATTTGCGATCCCCGCAGCGAGGAGACTGGGATTTCTAATAAGCCCCATGAATCCAGAGAAAAGGTTACCCGTCTCGTTCGCGGAAACACCTTTCTTTTCTGGGGCAAAGAGAAGAGCAACGAAACCACATATTGCTAATCCTGCGCTAATGAAGAACGCTTGGGAGTAACCAATCGTCTTGGCGGCCATGCCCCCAAGCAGGGGGCCTACGGTGAACCCGGAACCCATCGACGTGAGGTATAGCCCTTGAGCCAAGCCCCTCTTGCCCCGAGGGGCAATCTCAGTGACGTAGACAAAGCCTATGGTGAACGTCGAGCCTCGCGCGATTCCCAGTATCACCCTTGCTGGGAGCAAGTGGAGGGGCTCCAATGCGAGACTATAAAGGAGAGGCGCAATTATTGTGCATGCTATACCAAACAACATAAGTCTCTTCCTCCCTAGGCGGTCGGATATTGAGCCTAACGGGATCGAGAGCAGGACCGTGGTGAGTCCTGTTGTTGATGCCAGCGCCCCGATTAGCGCCATTGAAGCGCCGAGGCTCCGGGCGAAGAAAGGGTAAAGAGGAACATTGAAGCCGTTCGCGGCATCGATGAAGAATATTGTAAAACATACAGCAATTACTCCCCGAAGGCTCCTCTTTCCTGAAATGTCTGACATTAAACGCCTCATGTGTCTAGCAGCAGTCGCATCTCTCTGTTACATTGATCCTATTTGAGATCATCCAAGGAGAAAAGAATTAATTTTAAAGGCCATCTAACTAAGGATAGCTCCCTTATCTGCCGATGAGACCATTTTCGCATATCTCGCGAGATAGCCTTTTTTCACCACGGGTTGTTTCGGCGTCCAGTTTTTCCTCCGGGCTTCCAGCTCATCCGCTGGGACGTTAAGATCTATCCTTCGCAGGGGGACGTTGATGGTTATCCTGTCTCCGTCCTCGACGAGCGCAATGGGTCCCCCGGCAGACGCCTCTGGGGAGACGTGACCGATGCACGGACCAGCCGTAGCCCCAGAGAATCGGCCATCTGTGAGTAGTGCAACGCTCTCCTCAAGGCCGTATCCTACAATGGTGCTGGTAGCGACGAGCATTTCCCGCATTCCAGGGCCTCCTTTGGGTCCTTCATAGCGGATTACCACGACGCTCCCTGGACCAACATCCCTCCTGTGGATCGCCTCCACTGCGTCTTCTTCCCTATCGTAAACCTTGGCGGTCCCTTGGAACTCCATCATTTTAGGGCTCATGGCCACAACTTTAGCAACGGAAGCGTCTGGGGCGAGAGTGCCTTTGAGAACTGCTATTCCCCCTTCAGGGTGCACGGGATCAGTGACAGAGTGAATTATTGCGGAATTAATGGTTTTGGCCTGCACGAGTCGCTCAGACAGAGGGCCCTGAACTGTAATGGCGTTCCTATCAACTCTTTCCCTCAGCTCTTTGATAACGGCAGGGATCCCACCGGCATCGTGTAGATCACAGATTTTATGAGGGCCAGCCGGGGCCATATTGCAAAGATGGGGAGTGCCCCTGCTTATTTCGTCGAAGAGGTCCAAGTCCAGTTCTATCCCGACCTCGTGGGCAATAGCTGTGAGGTGGAGAACAGTATTAGTGGAGCCACCCATGGCCATATCCACGGCTATTGCGTTTTTGAAGGCAGCTTCTGTGAGGATGTCACTAGGCTTCAGCCCGTCCTCGAGGAGTTTCATGATCCTCTTGCCAGATTCGTGGGCGAGCCTAATTCTATGGGCTCCCATTGAGGGGGCCGAGGCCATGTAGGGGAGTGTCATACCAATGGCCTCGATGAGGCACTGCATAGAATTGGCAGTAAACATGCCACCGCATGCTCCTGCTCCAGAACAGCAGATGTCCTCCAGGTACTTAGCTTCCTCCTTGGAAATTTCTCCCGACATCACTAGTGCAGGCACTTTGAACATTTCCTGAACAGTGATGGTCTGCCCCTCAAACTTGCCCCACGTGGGACATCCCGGTTCCATTGGGCCCCCGAGGACAAAAATGGTGGGGATATTAATCCTTGCTGCGGCCATCATCATCCCGGGGTCGATCTTATCACAGGTGGTCAAGCAGACCATCGCGTCAAAGCCATGGCTCTCCACCATGATTTCCACTGAGTCAGCGATGATCTCTCGGCTAGGAAGGCTCATCCTCATACCCTCATGGCCCATTGCAATGCCATCGCAGACGCCAATGGTGTTGAACTCGAGGGGTGTCCCGCCGGCCTCAATTATTCCCTTTTTTACGTGCTCAGCGAGGCTGGCCAGATGTATATGGCCGGGGACGATCTCATTCCACGAGTTCACCACGGCTATAAGGGGCTTAGCTATATCACTGTCAGTCAGTCCCATCCCCTTTAGAAGGCTTCGATGTACACTTCTCTCTACCCCGTCAAAGACCTTAGAACTCCTAGCCCGTGTATTAGACGACCCGGATTGAGATAGAACTTCCTCTATAATTGCAGAACCCATGGGGCTAGGTGAAACGGAGTTCTCTAAAAGGGTTTCTCAGAAAATTATTCAGATGCGCCCAACGAGAACATCAGCTCAAATGAGCAAAAATACGTGAAACAAGATTTAATTTTTAGATAGCTTTAGAGAATAAATCCTCATTTGATTTTGAAGAATCTACTGGACGTTTTCTGGTCTCTTATGAATCAAAACCTCCCTTTTTTGTCACATAATTATGAGTCAAAAAATAGGAACCCTCTACTTTCATGAATACGTTCACGCAGATTTCAGTTTAGACGATAAGAATATGAATCGCGAGCGCGATGGATCACGCCATCGCGCATGAAGATATGACTCACTGATAGCTAAAACCTCGGATACTGATTAACCTAGAACCATAGTAATATAGCGAACTCCTTGACCGATTACAAATACTCTAGCTGATCTTGTAATATCATTTCTACCTCAACTAGGGTAGTCTGGAATAGATGGAAAATGCATAAAAAAACGGGTATTCATCCATTTTCATCGCGCCTGAGATATAGAAAATATGGTGGCTTGTTACTAGAGGCTCAGGCGATCTTTCACTGCGATAGAGATTGGGACTCCAACTACGCCCGCGACAGTCATCTGGACTAGGTTGAATGGGACCTCTAATAAGGCTGCCCCGAAACCGTACATGAATACTTGGACGATGAAGTAACCAGTGACCATAACAAGGGCCCCCACGACCCATGCTATAATAGTCTTGTTGAGAGTCCTATCCTTGGAGTCCCCGGCTATTTTCCCAGCGACATACCCTTCTGCCCCTTTAATTACAGTAGTGAAGATCACCCAGTTATACCAGCCTCCCAAAAAGTCTGCTAAGCCGGAACCTAGCCCCCCTGCAAGGGCACCAACGACAGGCCCAAAGATGAGGGCTGTGGTCATGACGATGGCATCCCCGAAGTTAAAGTACCCTGAGGTAGCAGGTATGGGGTACGCGAACATGCTCGTGGCAATGGTGGCTAGAGCACCCATCACTGCAATAGCGGCTATCTCTTTCGTTGTTAACTTAGTTATACTCATATCGATCTCTCTTTACTTGTGTTATGTTAAAGACACAACTAATGTATTTAACAATTCTAGTATTAACTATAATATTCCGTAGTTTAGTCCTATAATTATGGGACAAAAAGAGGTTAAATGCGGTTCAGAGCTTAAAAACCGTTAATCGCGCGTGAAGGTGAATGAATCTCATTTGTTACGCCCATCAACTTTTTTATTCCCTCCATCCTACGTGGAAATGATACTATGGTAAAGATAGTAGATCTCCGACCGGGCATGGAGCACATGGACATCAGAGTCACACTGAAGGCTCTAAACGAGCCCAGGGAGGTCCTCACCAACTACGGAATTACCCATAATC
>JASLYX010000006.1 GCA_030739585.1 Candidatus Bathyarchaeota archaeon | reverse complement strand
AGGCAACTTTCCCTCTGCCTTAAGACAACCCTCAATGGCATTTATGAACGCAACGCCACTCCCCTTCATACCCATGCTCCTACCCGTTACACACCTTCCAAAAGGCTCTATGTCCTTTACTTCTGACTCGAAGACCTGATCCTCGTCTTTCTTCGGTAACATGTCGAAGAAGTTATAGACCAAGACAGTTTTGGCTGCCCCACAATAGTGCTCACCATAAACCAGGGGGCTTCCATCTGTTTCAATGAGGGAAACCTCTTTCATCCCTGCCTTTTTTAGGTAGTCTACATAAATTTCAGCGCATTTTCGGATATTTGGGTAATCGTTGAATATAGTCGGCTGCCTCAATACTTTGACAATTCGTTCAACATGTTCACCCTTAAGCTGCTCCAAGGTTTTAGATATTTTATCCATTTTTTTCACCTTTCAATTTAAGAATATTTTTACATTAGGTGTGGATTACTACACCCCAATAGTTTATTATCCTTTTCCTGGTTCGCGCGCGATGTTTGTATCTCAAATCGGTCAGAGCTGGGTTGGAACATCAATTCAGATTACCTTGAGACAAACAAGGTATACTTATTGATACGATCACTTACGGCACTCAGCACTTGGAACAATTAACTTTAGTTTTTTTCCGATAAACATTATTTATCCTCTAGCATACTTCTTCTTGGTTGATTGCAATGAGCTATCCTTCGTGGATTGATATCAAGGACTCCCTCCTTAAGGGACGGAACGTCCCTATGATCGAGCCCGATATGCCGACCTTCATGGGGGTACCCCATGCTCGGGGGCCCGGAGACTTGACGGGGGCGGACGTCGCAATTATTGGGGCGCCATACGTGGCTAGCTGGGGCCCATACAGCGGTGTAAGCAAAGATGAGTGGATTGCGTCGCCAAAAAGGGTGAGACAGCAATCAGTAAAGTACTATTCGGGGTACATGCAGGAGTTCGATATGGATGTCTTGGAGCTTCTTAGGGTGGTGGACATGGGGGATGCGGATATTCCCCCCGAGGTGAAGGACAATCCTACAGCGGATAATGTGCTAGCAGCCCAAAAGGCCGTAGAAGACATTGTGAACTTGGCCCTAGACGCGGGGGCAACCCCCATAGTATTGGGGCAGAACTCACCGTGCGGATCCTACGCCATAGCTAAACCCATCGCGGAGAGGACTAAAGGGAACGTGGGGGTGATCAGCACCGATGTCCATTGGGACAACGAGCCTCTGGACGCCCTCACGGGTGACCCTAGGATCGCAGGCTCTGGGAGCTGGAAGGCGAAGATGTACGAGTTCCATGAGAACATTATCCCAAGGAATCTAGTGGAGATCGGGGAAAGAGCCATGAGTGGGGGAAGACAAAAAAACATCAAGACGTTCTTGGACGCTGGAGCGAATTTTTATCCCATGTGGGAAGTCAGGAAGAACGGTATAGAGTGGCTCTGCGAGGAGCTCTCCAAAGCATATGATGAGACTGAGGCCATTTACGTTCACTATGATATCGACGTTATCGGAGGGGCCGGGCCAGCTCCAGGAGATCTCCTAGGGACCCTGGCTGAACCCATGGGAATGACTGACTATGAGCTGCTCCGGCTAAGCTATGAGGTAGGGTTAAGAGGGTTCACTGCACTTTCCTTTATCTGCATCCCTCCTGGATCCGCGGTGATCTATAGGCTTATCGTGTACGTGATTATGTATATGTTAGCGGGGAAGATACACTCGAAGATTAAGTAATTGCGCGCACTAAGAGCAACTTTAAAGCTAATCACAAAAATCTTCGATGATTTTTTCCCCTTATTTATCTACGGGATTAGAAGTGTTTGGAAATTAATGCAGCTTTTCTTTTTTTTGAGAAAAAATGGATCGCAGGGGAAATCTGAGCAGTCTGCTCAGTTTTCCAATCAGCAGATCTCTCAGATCCATAATTTTCTCGAGAGCTTTAGATTCTACAGCCACAACAGACGAAGAGGCAAACGGGTGCGCGCGGAGATGGTTTTCGGATTTTATTTGGATTCATTCAAATCATTTGTATGCCATAGAAGAGAATATCTACGATTCTCTGATTTTCTTGTCTCTTCCTTCATCTTCTGGTATTATAACCGCCTATCATAGATATCTAGATAATACCCCGATTTCAGGTGCTAGAATAGACATATCTAGTCAGAATGCTAAAGAAACTCCGCTTTAATATTTTCAAAAATCAAAAGGTCAAGCCAAGGATGCCGGTTGTTAGATCTTTCGGTCCAAGTTGCTAGCAACTTCGTAGAATGCTTCAAAGCCAGTTAGTAATAGCCTTTGCTAAACACTTTCAGACTCACCTTCAAAAAGTATCCAGTATCATCGAGCTCGATCCGATCTAGGTCTCTCAGTAAGCTAAGATCATGTTTTATGCTCCTCTCAGATGGAAACCATGAAAAGGGTTCTAGCACCATTTCCACAAGAGACTACACGTTATGAACGTTATAGTTCTGGGCTCAGGAAAGATTGGGTCTATTATTGGAAAAGACTTCTTCGAGTCAAACCCCGGCACTGAAGTCACCTTCAGCGACATCAACAAGGAGAGGGCAAAACAGGCTACGCTTGCGATCCCGGGCTGCAACTGGATCACCATTGACACTACTGACCACGAGGCTATGGTTTCCAAAATGAAGAAATTCGACCTGATTCTAGGTGCCCTACCAGGAGACTTTGGCTATAAGGCCCTCGAAGCCGCGATCGATGCCGGAATCGATATTGTTGATGTCTCGTTTACCGCCGAGAATCCTGTAGACTTAGACGGAGCCGCTAAAGATGCTGGGGTGACAATAATCCCCGACTGTGGGATCGCCCCCGGACTCTCCAATATCCTTACAGGATATGCAGTCTTGAGGCTCGAGAAGGTGCGGGAGGTTCACATAATGGTCGGGGGCATCCCTGAGATCCCGATCCCACCCCTTGGCTATACCCTCACGTGGTCCGCAGAGGGGCTCATTGACGAATACGTGAGGGACGTAGGCATCATAGAAGGCGGCAAACATGTCAGGGTCCCCGCCTTGAGTGGCCTCGAGAAGATCGAGTTTCCTGGTGTCGGGATCCTTGAGGCGTTCTATACAGACGGCCTTAGAACCATCGTCGACTCCATCCCCGGGGTTGATGAGATGTGGGAAAAGACCCTGAGATACCCTGGCCACGTTGAGAAGGTAAAACTCCTAAGAGATCTTGGTTTTTTTGATGACAAGCCTGTACCGGTCTCAGGAATCGAGGTGCAGCCCCGCCTCGTCACTGCGAGAATACTAGAAAGGACTCTCTGGAACCCCGAGATAAGGGACTTAGTAGCGATGCTCATTGAGGTCAAGGGGGAATCATCGGGGGATGCGAGAGGGTACAGGTACACCCTCCTGGACCGCTTCAACCAAAAAACTCAGGTCACCGCGATGGCAAGGACTACGGCATACACGGCATCCATAGTTGCAGGCATGGTGTCGAAGGGCATGATTAAAGGCCCTGGGGTCATCCCTCCTGAGAGGCTTGGCATGGACCACGAGTTAATTCAGGGCCTTATGACCGCGTTGGGAAAAAGAGGCATTACGATAGAAGAGACAAAAATATAAAAAATACTAATGCGTGTGACGACCATAATTAACTTCATGTTAATGGCGTAAAAAGGTAGATTTACCAGATGAATTAAAAAAAGATGAAAGCAATTATTCATCGTGGGTTATATAGGCAATACTGCTCCCGGTGTTTACCGCTTGGTGGGCGGCTGCCCAGGCCCTAATGTAGCCATCATGAGGGAAGGTTATTTCCTCCACAACATCTCCATAAGGGTTATATATTTTTGCCACGGTCTCCCCGCCTTTAATAAACTCTCCAGGGTCCTTTTTGAAGTGGAGGATTCCTCCCCGGTTCACCTTAAGCCTGCCGGCGTTTTTGACCCATCCAGGTCCCCAGACGTATTCCTCAGGCTGCTTTTCGATCTCTCCCTCGATCATGTCCCATAGCTTCATCACGTTTATGATGGCCCTTGAGCCCAGATCTCCTGATATCTCAGTCACTTTGCTTGCAGCTATGAGCTCGAGGGAAACCGAATAAACCGCCTTATAGCCTACTGCTCTGGCTCCACCCATGCCCTCCAATGTGCCAGTAGGGGGTGAATAAACTACTGTCAAGCCAGTAGCCTTCCCCATCTTCTCATTCATCTCTCTAGTTTTGGGGTCATGGAGGCTGCAGAGGCAGAAAGCGGTGCAAGGTCGCATGTTGCCATGGATGTCTATCCTAAGATCCATCTTGGATGTAACTTGATCCCAAATGGCCGAACCTATCCTCTGTGTGATCGAGCCTCCCGAGTCTCCAGGGCTGCTTATATTGGGGAAAATTCCATCCTGAGGAGCGGATCGATTACCCGCCTGAAATCCTAGGGGATTACTAATGGGGATGCCTACCACGAGACCTTTAAGTTTTTTTGGGTCAACCTTCTCCCTTAATACGCGCCTGATTACCTCGGCTCCAATTAGCTCGGAGCCGTGTACAGCGCCCGAAACAACGAACTTGGGTCCGTCATAGGCGCCGTTCATCACGATTATCGGGAGTTTTACGACCGTGCCGTCTTTAAGCTCAACGTTGATAAGAGAACCAAAACCGATCTCCCCTGGTTGAACGGTTACTCCTCCGAATGTTACTTCAGTTTTCAAGTTAATACACCAATATTAGCAGTACATTCATTAAATCCAGTTTAAAGGATTACGTTAACATTCGATAAATGATTTTTGCAGTTTATTTGAAAAGATACAAGATGGAGTCAGACAAAGTATTTTTAATGAGTGATTCATGTTTGGTAGACTAAAGGTTGTATTAGTATGAGTTGCAAGAGAATTATCGAATATGGAACAGCCAAGGCCGGTCCTGGAGAGAAAGGTACAGGGTTTATCAAAGTCGGAGAACTAAGTGACGGAAGTCCAATCAACATGCCAGTGATAATCCTGAACGGAAAGAATCCTGGACCGAGACTATTGCTTGTAGCTCTTGAAGATGGGGACGAATACCCTGGCGCCCTCGGTGGACTGGATGCCTGCAACAACGTTCTCCCAGACATACTAGACGAGATGAACGGTTCTGTGCTGTTCCTACCTGCGGTAATGATCGACTCCTTTAGAGGTAATCCATATGGAGGTGGACATCGAAATAGCTCCTTGGACATAGACCAGGGTGCCCGTCCCCGCCGCCCAGGTAACCCTTATGGGAAATATGGTGCCCAGCTCGGATACAAAGTACATCAGGTGGAGACAGATTATGACCCAGATGCTATCATTAAATTCCATGGCTGCAAACAAATGTATGGAATTGACGTGATCTGGTGCTGGTCTGCACCTGCCGGCTCTGCTCACGACAACTTTTGGAGAGCAGGAATTATCGATCCTGAAAAGATGATTATTCTGGGCCATAGCGCTGAGGATCGCGCTAGGCGTGGACTGTCACCACTCCCTGATCGACCTTTATCCATGAACTTGGAATCAAACGGAGGAGAAGGGGGCATAGGGAACGGATTTAGCGGAGACTCTATGCGAGACAGCCTTCTCAATGTGATGAGACATCTTAAGATGATCCCTGGCAAGGAAATCATATCCGAGAATATTACCTACGTCAACTACATCGGAGGCGTGGGTCCTGGTGGAAAAATGCACTCCGCAGGCATCCAAACGACGAGAGGGGGATTCTTTACACCATTGGTAAAAATCATGGACCCAGTGAAGGAGGGACAGACTATTGGCCTTGTCAAGAACTTCTTCGGGGAAGTTATCGAGGAGATCAAAGCCCCAATAGATGGGTTCTGCAAAAGTTACTACTGCGAAGCCCCCCATATTGGCTCCGGTCAATGGAGAGTCTTCGCCTTAGCTAAGGTTGTGGAAGTCAGGTAGTAAAAACTACTTTTTATGTACATCGAATAAGGGAGGGATATTGCTTTTTCTATAATTTCCCAAAGTATTTTATATTTTAGACTGTTCTTTGTTTAGAGATATAAAAATGAAAGATCTACGTGCTAATAGGTGGGGTTATGACTTTAAAGAGAACCCCGCCCCACCTCCGACTCTAAGACAGACCCAGAGAGCTCTATCCCAGGAAGGAAAGAGTGTTCTGGCGCTTGCGCCCGGGGACCCCCCTGCGGCTGGTTATCCACCCCCTCAATGGTTGATGGACGCTGTCAATCAGGCTATGAAAGACGGCAGGCACGGCTACAGGGACACAAGAACTGCCGAGTTACCCATCGGCATTGCAAAATTCGAGAAAGAGTTTAGCGGTGTTCACTACGATCCCGGCGATATCTTCCCAGTACCAAGCTCAACTTCGGCTATGGTCCTATGCTACCTCGCCCTCTTGGATGAGGGGGACGAAATTATAAGTCCAGAGCCAATCTATCAGCAGTACTCGTTCTTCGCCAACTACTACAAAACTAAGATGGTGAAAACCAACAGCTTCGAGGACGATCGGTGGCAGCCCGATCTGGATGCCATTAGGAAAGCTGTGACCGATAAGACCAAGTTCATTATTATCAACAATCCCAACAATCCATCAGGAGCCGTCTACGACGATAAGACCCTAAAGGGGCTTATTGATATCGCCGGAGAGAACGAGATCATGATCTTCTCAGATGAGATCTATACGTTCCTGACCTTTGATATTCCGCAGGCCACTTCGGTCGCCAAGTTGGCTAAGGACGTTCCTGTGATGTTGAGCAACGGCATGTCCAAGCTCTTCAATATCACCGGCTGGGGTTTAGGTTATCTGGCATACCACGATCCTGAAGATAAAATGCCTGAACTAAGGAGTGCTATCAGGATGCTGAGGGGATATTGTGGACGAGTAGCGTCTCCAGTTGCTGTTGCTGCGGCCTATGGATACCAAAACTGGAAGAGAGCGATGGAGGAGGTCCAGCCCGAAGTTGAGGATATTCGAAGGCGTCGCGACTGGGTCGTGAAGCGTATCGCAGAGATCAATGGCATCAACTTAACCACTCCGGAGGGCTCCATGTTCGGGTTGCCCGACTGCGTACCCGCCCATGGAGATGTTTGGAAGGACGACGTTGACTTCCTTGTGCAGCTAATGAAGGAGGAGCTTATAGGTTTCGTACCTGGATCGAACTACTATAGCCTAGGCCACTTCCGAGTTGGATTCCTCTCTAGCGATGAGAACCTCAGGATAGGCTTCGATAAGCTAGAAAAATTCATGAAGAGACACACCTAATCTCTTTTTTTATTTATTTTTTTCACAAATCGTCCTAAACAAAAAAAGAACTTTGATCACTTGTCTTCTGTATATTTTTCGAAATAGAATATTTTCTCGCGAGACTTTCTGCTCTTCGCCTTGGGTGATTGGTTGGGATATCCCAAAGGCAACAGGCACGTCAAGTACATCCTCTCAGGCACAGCCAGGAGCCTCTTAATAGCCTCCACATCGTATCTGGGACTGGCTGGGCCTATCCAGCAGGTACCCAGTCCCATCTCGACAGCTACAAGACACATATGCTCCACTGCAATCATAGGGTCCTGCTTGTACGCAACCATAGGATCCTGGCGATAGCCTGATGGAGAATCATCAGGATCGCCGAAGACGGCTATTACTACCGGTGCTATCCCTACGAAGGTTTGATGGTCGGCAAGCTCAGCCAACCTGGCTCTCGTGTCTTCATTCTTTACGACGATAAAGCGCCAAGGCTGCCTGTTTCCCGCTGATGGGGCTAGTCTTGCAGCCTCAAGTATCATGTCCAAGTTGTCCTCTGGAACGGGATCTGTTTTGAATTTCCTGATACTTCGCCTATCTTGTATTGCTTCTATAACGTTCATTTCATACGCCTCCGAATCTCTCATGATGGACGATTTCATCCATAGACTTTCTCCTGGTTTGTCGTAGAGGCTTGTCATGGTGGCCGAGGGGTGTTATTGCGAGGACCCGCATGTGGTCGGGTATTCCTAGGACATCTTTTATTCTCTCATCAGTCTCCCCGAGGTTCTCGTAGAGCCTACCCATCCAGCATGTACCTAGACCCAGGCTTGTAGCCTCGAGGACCATGTGCGTAAAGGCGATGGAACCGTCAACAATGTACCATCTACCCTCCTTGGGATCAATGCAGCACACAATTATCACAGGGGCCTCTTCGGCCCATTTGTGAAGACCCATCTTCGACTTAATTCCCGGGTCCCGGACGACGATAAAGTGCCAAGGCTGCATATTGCTCCCCGAAGGTGCCAGACGCGCTGCCTCCATGACCCGGGTTATAAGCTCATCTGAAACGGGTTCTTTTTTAAATTTCCGGATGCTCCGCCTTTCTCTAATTGCTTCAATGACTTTTATTGGGACCATGACCTCCAAAATACATTGAATGATAATATTTATGGTGAGTAAATAACAGTGAAAAAAAGGCTAGATGCTCCTGCGCACCTTGGGGTCAAGAATGTCTCTAAAGGCATCGCCCATGAGTTGCCATCCCAGTACGAAAAAAAAGATAAAGATCCCAGGGAAGGCAGTGATCCACCAGCTACCTTGGAGTAGCCAATTTCGACCCTCGCTAATTATGATCCCCCACTCGGCAGTCCCCGGGTTAAACCCTAGACCCAGAAAACCGAGACTTGCGGTGGAAAGAACTATTGTTCCCATTCTCGCTGCCGCCATAATAACCACCGTGTAAATGGCGTTTGGGATCACATGTTTGGTCATGATCGTTAGATCCGACAACCCAATGGCTTTGGCGGCCTCGACAAATAGCTCGTTCTTGACCCTTAGGATCTCTCCCCTTATCATTCTCGCGTATCCAGGCCACGCCAAGATGGAATAGGATATTACCATGGTCCAGAATCCTCGCTGGCCAATTGCTATGAGTATTACCAGCATCATCAAGAGCCATGGCAGAGAGTAAACTAGGTCCACTATACGCATGAGGACCTCGTCCAGCTTGCCCCCATAATAACCTGCTATAGTGCCAATTGTGAGACCTACGGGGAGACATATACCCGTGATAGCGAACGCCAGCATAAGGGAGTAGCGGGTACCCCATATCACACCATAAAAAATATCTCCGTAGGTAACTGGTCCGGTAGTCCCAAAGGGGTGTTCCCGGCTAGGTGGAAGTGGAAGTCTGGAGAAGGTTTTCGGCATTTTATATGGATGAACTGGATTAACGGGTATTATCAAAGGCGCCGAGATACCTAGTATGATGAAGAACAGTATGAGTGTCAGCCCCGCAAGGCTGAGGGGGCTACGCCTGATCCGGTACCACATGAATTCCAGTTCTCTTCTTCGGTGTGCTTGAGCCCCCTGTTTTAGTTCATCGGCAAGTTCATTCTGAGTTTTACTTTCAGTCATTTTGATTCACCATATTTTATCCGAGGATCGATGAAACCATACGTGATATCTATGAGAAGGTTAGCGAACACCAAAGCAGCTGCATAGATCACTGTAAATGCCTGGAGCGTGTTGTGATCAGTTGCTCTTGCTGCAGCAGCTGCGACACTTCCTAGGCCTTGTCTGTTGAAAACGGATTCTAGGATCGCGGTTCCCGTTACCATGCTAGCGAACCAATAGCCTAGTAAAGTTACATATGGGATGAGTGCATTTCTCCTGGCATATTTTTTATCCACATAGTCCTTACTAAGTCCCTTAGACATTCCTGTTGTGATGTAATCTTTGCTCAGCTCCTCCAAAATACTTGATCTAAGTATTCTGGAGTTGGCAGCAAGAGAACTAAACAGTGATGTCAGGAGAGGTCCGATAAGGTATCTGAACGCTTCGATAAGCCCAGGCAGGTCACCTTGAATGAATGCATCTACTGTTGGCATACCCGTGATCCTATTAAATGTCCATCTGGGGTCAAGCGTGATCCAGCCTTTTGGGTATAAGTATGATAGAAGGAGTATCCCGACAAGGAAACTAGGGAGGGCCCCTCCCATAATATTTAGTAACCTAGCAAAATGATCAATCCAAGTATCTTTATTTGCTGCAGCCTTCATACCGATCCAGTATCCTACCGGTAAAGCGAGGAGCCCATAAATATTCAATTCAAGTGTGAGGGGAAATAACCGAGCAATTAGTTCTGTCACCGGTTCTTCACCATGACTAAATGCTCTCCCCCAGTCTCCCTGGCTAATTCCCTTCAGCCAAAAGAAAAATTGAACATATATCGGCTTGTCTAACCGATATTTGACCCGGATGATATCAAGAATTTCAGGAGGTGTCTCAGGGGTCACGTATGCTTCGATGGGGTCACCGGCCATTCGAGATATTGTAAAGACAGCAAAAACTATGATGAAAATCGTTACAAATGAATAGAGAATCCGCTTAGCTATGTATCGCTTTAATGAAGCCATACCATCACATCCTCAGTTGAAATGATCTAAATTAACTTTTGCCACCATTAAGTTACTCCTTTCGGTCTAGCGCTGGGTAGAGTAAACAAGCCACATATCGATCAGGCTCAACCCGTTCGATCAATTCTGGTTCTGTTTTTTCTACAAAATGGACGTTTATTCTATTGTTTATTTTCTCCACCGTTTCTATGGATTCGAAAAGGGGATCTCTTCTTTTTTGTCCCTTCTCAATTATATCTGTCAACTCGGTTAGAGAATCTCCTTCATCTTTGTTTACCGATTCTAGTTCCAAATGAAATCCATTTCGGACCACCATGATCGAGAATATTTCGTCACAATTCTCCTTAAGCCAAGCTTTGAGGTCTTTCGCGCCCCAACCACACTCCTTGAACGCTTGTTTGCATCTTGGATGAAATTTACATCCTGTCGGTGGGTTAGCTGGTGAAGGCACTTCGCCTATCAGGGCTTCTGCGGTTTCCAATTTCCTGTTTGTTGGATCTATTGAGGGGACCGCGGAAACTAGAGCTTGTGTGTAAGGATGAAGGGGCTCCTCGAATAATTTGTTTTTATCTGAGGTTTCCACGATTTTACCAACATACATCACCGAGACTCTGTCGCACATGTAGTCTATCACGCTCATATCATGTGTGATGAAGAGGTAAGACAGAGCCATATCTCTCTGTAGTTCCTTCAAGAGTTTCAGGACTTTTGCCTGTACGCTTACATCAAGGGCTGATGTGGGTTCGTCGAGTACTATGAAATCAGGATTCAAGGCAATTGCCCGAGCAATGGCTACCCTCTGGCGTTGACCTCCGCTCATTTCGTAGGAGTATCTCCAGAGGTGCTCTTCCTGGAGTCCAACAAATTTTAAAAGCTCCACAATCCGGTTCTGAAGTTCATCTCCTTTCAACCCCTGATGAAAAGCAATGGGCTCTCCTACAATGTCTCTAATAATCATCCTCGGATTCAAAGATGAGGCAGGATCCTGGTAGACTATTTGCATCCTCCGTCTTAAAGATCTCAGTTCGTCTGTGGTGGAGAGCTCGAACCTCTTTATTGGATCCTTCTCGCTAAGGGATGTGGTAATGAACAAATTCCCAGCAGTCGGTTCAAGAAGCCTCAAGATAGTTCTACCAAGAGTCGTTTTACCACATCCACTTTCTCCGACTAAACCGTGGGTCTCCTTTTTTCTTATAGTTAAACTTACATCATCTACCGCTTTTACCGGACCGAAGTATTTCTTCAGGTTCTGGATTTCAAATGCGATTCCAGACATACGTCTCTACTCCTCTACCCTCTGGTAAAGCCAACAATGGACGTGGTGGCCTGCCTCATGTTCTGTTAGATTTGGTTTTTGTATGCAGGTATCCATCACTTGGGGACAACGAGGATGAAAGCGGCATCCGGAGGGAGGGTGTAATAATATAGGGACATACCCCGCTATTGCCTCAAGTTCTGATTTGTCTCCAATGTCGTGGATTGAATTCATCAGTCCTTGGGTATAGGGGTGAAAAGGGTGCTTGAAAATATCGGATACTTTTCCAACCTCTGCTATTTGCCCAGCGTACATAACGCAAACGCGGTCACAAATCTCGGCTATGACTCCAAGATTATGAGTGATGACAAGTAATGAAGTGCCTTTGTTCTCTCTCAATTCGAGAAGAAGTTTGAGTATTTTAGCCTGTGTGGTAACATCTACTGCGGTAGTGGGCTCATCGGCTATGATAAGCTCCGGCTTAGCAGCCAGTGAAATTGCTATTAGAACCCGTTGACGCATTCCGCCGCTTAATTCATGGGGGTATCCATAGGAAATTCTTTCTGGAGCTGGCATTCCCACGCTTTCAAGAATTTCTATGCTTTCCTGGAAAGCAGCTTTTTTAGCATATTTATTGTACCTATTAATAATTGGAATTTTTGATGTAATTTTTAAGACTAAACTGTTTGGAGCGTCCAACTCTCTCTTCAACAAGTTAGTGTATAATCCGGCTAACATCGGCTTGGTCTCTTCAATTATTTCTAGACCCTTTTTGATCATATCCCCTTTGAAGTGTTTGAGTATTCCTTCCCCAACTTGGTCTCCTATTCGCATAGTTGGGTTGAGAGAGGTCATAGGCTCTTGAAAAATAACCGATATCCGCCTGCCTCGGATCTTTTCCAATTCTCCCTCTGTTGCATTTACTAGGTTATCTCCACCTTCAAATGTTATCTCACCTTCTTTGATAACTGCGTTTGATTCCAATAGTTTTACAACAGATCTTGAGGTAACAGTCTTACCGCACCCAGTTTCACCTACAATTCCTAATATCTCACCTTTTTTCATCTTAATATTTACGCCATCCAAGACTTGAACTGTGCCCTGGTATACACTGAAGTTTAGGTATAGATTTTTTATTTCAAGGAAAGCGGGCGCATCCTCATATTTTTGTTCATTTATGACCGTCAACTGGTTTATTACCCCACACGGAATATTGGATAGTTCTCAACACTATAAAAAATATTCTTGACCATGATCAGATTAATAATATAGTAATTGGGACACGTAACGATAATTTTTTTATTGCTTAATTATTAAATAGTGGAGGGTTAAGAAATTTTTTCCAAAATACAATACGTTTAGTGACAAAATTGACCTAATCCAGATTAATTATGAATAAAGAAAAAAAGAGTTTATGGATGTTTTAACCTTTAGAGATGTCGTAAAAGTATCCGCCAGCCGAGATATGGTTTATTTGATACCAGTATCCGTTGACGTAGTCTCGTAGTGCAACTAGGTGTGGGTTGTAGACGGTGAGTATTCCAGGTACCTCTTCAGTTACGATGTCCATGGCTTCCTTGATCAGTGGGAGTCGTTCTTCGATGAATGGTGTCTCGATAGATGCAACGATCAGTTCGTCAATTTGGTCGGATTTAGGATGAAGTCCCCACCCATAGTTCCTCGCGTAGCTGAACTGACTGTGGTAAATATTTCGATACCATACTGGGTCAAGGCCGATTGAGCCAACCAACATGCCTAAGGGCATCTTAAGCATATTGCTCCATGATGCGCCAACGGGCACAATTTTGAACTTTGGATCGATTTTTCCTAGTTCTTCACCCAGCATCTCATAGGCACGACCGTGTGTTGCCATAGCCCAGAGCTGAGTTCCAGCTGCAATCTGGAAGCCTTCTTCATAGTATTTTCCACCGTGGGCAAGCTTAAGATGCTCTTCTGCTTTCTCCAAGTCGTAGGTATAAGGATAGTTATCGTATGAACCTAGCCACCCTTTGGGTAGTACTCCTTTGGCGGCTTCGGCATATCCGAGCCATACTTCCTTTATATACTTTTCATAGGGGAATGCATAGGCGAAAGCTTTTCTCATATTGACGTCATCGAAAAAGTCATTTGCTACTTGGTGTTCTGAAGGTATAAGCTGTGGATCGAAGCTAAAGTACATAATCTCAACATATCCCCTATATTTCACAAGAATTGTGTTAATACCAGGTTCTCCGACAAGCTGCTCGAATTCTACTGAAGATGGGACAGTTATCCCGTCAACATCACCCATTTTGAGCATCAGCGATCTGGTGCTCCATTCGGGTACATCGATTACACGTACGTACTTTAGTTTTGCAGGGCCTTTCCAGTAATCATCGAATCTCTCGAAAACGATACGCTCACCCTTACTCCACTCAAGAATCTTGAATGGACCAGTGGCCATCAATGCGTCTCCGTTGTCCATTGGAATATCGTGGCCGTCCTGCGCTACATAGTCTACTGTACTATCCCAACTCCATGCGCCGTTCTCGATGGCATAATCTTTCTGAATTATACCGGTGTATGGGTACGCCATAGTGACTAGGAAGGGGGCATAGCGCTTAGCTAAGGTAAAGCGTACTGTATAGTCATCTATTACTTCTACAGCGTCCTTGATGGCTGCGTCAGGAACTTCATCCCCTGGATCAACTCCCATGAGCCTCGCAAACAGCATACCCCAGCTTCCCTCTGATACTTCTAGTGCCATGTACCTTTCCCAAGTATATTCGACGTCTTCCGCTTTGAGTTCATCACCATTCCAGAATTTCACTCCTTTTCTTAGGTGGAAAGTGTAGGACATACCGTCTTCCGACATTTCCCAACTTTCGGAGAGTGAACCCTCAGTTTGAGGTTCAATATCGCCTGGACCAGTCCAGACGAGGAAATCGCTCAAAGTGTGGATATATTGCCTGCCATATCCGCCACTGATTTGCCTGAAATCTATAGCGGTTGGGATCCTTTCAACCCAGATGTATGTATCTGGATTCTTTATGGTTCCCTCGTAGGAAGCACCATCTGGGATGACACGAATTGTCCTAGCGAAAGTATCGGTTTTACCATTAGCATCAGTGACAGTGAGTTTTACAAAGTAGTTGTCTGAGTCATCATAAGTGTGGGTTGTGGTCTCCTCGCTAGAGGTAGTTCCATCGCCGAAATCCCAGTCCCATTCAACAACTTTGCTAGTTTGTGACTGGATTGCACCCCGTCTCAGACGCCATCCATAAGAGGAGGCACCGTCGAAATTGATCTCATCTCCTTGGTTGGCTACCTGCTTTGAAACCGCCGCTACTGCGATGGGCGGGGAATCAATTGTAACTTCTGCCGCTTCTCTATCTACCCTAATGAATAAAGGAACAACATCGTTAGTTGATGTTGCACCGTCATCGTCAGTGGCAGTAAGGGTGACTACATAGTCGCCGGGGAGTGAGTACTTGTGTTTAACAATTTTTCCCAAAGATGTCGATCCATCGCCATAGTTCCAAACATACTTATCTACCTCTCCATCAGGATCTTTCGATCCTGCAGCGGTGAAAGTAACAGCTTCACCCACTGTGGTGAACTTATGGCTACTTGTGGTGACAACGATTGGTGGTTTGTTGGTGTCCTCATCTTTGGGTTTTGCACTGGGTTTTGCACTGGGTCTTGCACCAGGTTTAGGTTTTGCTTTAGGAGCAGGTTTTGGAGCAGATTTTGCTTTGGTTTTTTCACTGGCTTCCGGAACAGGTACTGGAACGAATTTTGGACTAGTTTTAGGAGCGGGTCTTGGACTTGCTTTAGGAGCGGATTTTGGACTTGCTTTAGGAGTGGTTGTAGTAGCGGGTTTTTGAGAACTACTACTGAAGTAGATCAGACCCGCGATAACCACCACAAGTACAACGGCCGCAATTATTAGTGTTTGATTCTGTGAACTGGCTTTTCTATTTTTCATATTAACCTAATTACCTATTTTTTTGATAGAATGATATATAACTTTCTAGTTTTAAGTTAATTATATATAAATTTAATAGAAGGTTTCGAAAACGAGGGAGAAATAGCTCATTAAATACTCAAAAAGCAGTAATAACTTAAAGGAAATTAGGCATCGAAGACAAGTTAATGAAACGTAAGACCGGGAAACTCAGTATCACTATAAAATCCCTAAAATAAAATAACGCCTAAAAGATTGTTGGTGATGATTCGAACATTCTTACTAAGGTTCGTTTTCCAGTTACTTTAGCAAATTCAAAGTCAAGCACGCGATCCGTAAAAAATTAAACCTGTATTCATCAATTGCATACCTGTAGTAGAGAAAGTGAACCTCACTCTAGCAAGACCATGACGCGCGCACTGCATGCTCATATTTTTTTATTAAACTTATCAAACCATCGAAGCATATGATAGTGATACTCCTTCATGTGCTTGGGGGATGAAGCTCTAGGGAGAGAGTGGCTCTCCCCCGGAAATAAAATCATTTCTGTCTCTTTTCGGAGTCGTCTAAGAGTTACGTAAAGTTGTTCCGCTTGAGTAACTGAGGCTCGATAATCTTCCATTGCGTGCATGATCAGTGTGGGGGTAGTTACATTCTTAACAAATCGGAGGGGCGACTTGGACATATATAACTCTTCATCGTCCCAAGGAGTACCCTCATAGTTCTTTTCGCACCAAACATGCATGTAATCTCCAGTGCTGAAAAAACTGTATACATCTGAGAACCCTCCAGCAGTGATTGCGGAGTTAAATCTGTCTGTATGTGTGATGATCCAGTTGGTGAGAAAACCTCCCCTGGAATACCCCATTACATTGAGACGTTCAGCGTCTATAGGGTACTTTTCTTCAACATAGTCAACTGCCTCCATTATGTCCTGATATTCTCTCTGTCCGTAGAATACAGCCCTGGCTGTTTTAGCGAATTTTTCACCGTAGCCCCCGGTTCCTCTCTCGTTTGTTAAAAGCACAGCGTACCCGTTTGCTGCGAGTAACTGGACTTGGAGACTGAGTGCGTTCCCCCAGCCAGACATGTGTGGTCCACCTTTAACTAGTAGGACCATGGGGCACTTTTTCTCCGTGTTCTCAACAGGATCGTAATACCAACAATCAACAGGAACCCCATCGCTCGCCTTTAAGATAAATTTCTTCCCTCTGGAGAGCCTCAGTTCATCGAAAAGTTGATCGTTGAAGGATGACTGCTTTCTAGTGCCCTTAAAGTCTTTTACCCAGACCTCAGAAGGGCTCAGAATATCAGTTGAAAGGAAAGCCATGATCGTTTGATCTGTTGAGAAACTGAAGGATTGCATTGATTTTGCGGTGTCAGAAACTAGAACTACTTCCGTTGAATCCAGATTTACCTTATAAAGATTCATATTTCCGTCCATAGCGTTCAGGAAGTATATTTCTCTGGAATCCTTTGACCAAACGAGACTAGAGCCACGAGATGCCCCTGTCCCTCCGCTAACTGAATCTCCGACCTTGGATATGAATGATGATGTAAGATTGCGCTCCTCCCCGGAAAATATGTTAATAATGTAGATGTCGTTTTTTGTAGCAAGCCCATACTTCCTCGTATTTCCGATCATAGCAAGCCATGAACCGCCATCAGGGGAGAAGGAAAGGGATTTAAGGGCTTTTTCCCCATCTGTGATCTTTTTATGGGATTTTTTCTTCAAGTCATAAATCCAGACATCGTTCTTGGCGGTAATATCTGCATTTTCGGATTTATTTGCGATGTATGCAATCCTATTACCGTCAGGAGCCCAGGTCGCAGATGAAACGTCGTATTCCCCTTCTGTGACTTGTACCAGCCCACCTCCGTTCACATCGACCACATAGAGATGATTCCACGTATCCCTGAGCCAGCCCGATCCGTCGAATTTATACGGTAAACGCCGGATTACTAGCACGTCACTACTGCTTGATTCACCTTGGGATGTCCTCGCGAGAAACAGGATCCGTTTAGAGTCCAGAGACCACTCCTGTGATGTGATGCTTCCTCCCGGAGAGCAGATCTCCTCGGACAGTCCTTCCTTTATTTGTAATCTTCGCAATGCTGGTTTTCCGCTGACATTGGAGATATATGATAACTCTAATCCGGATGGTGCCCATAACGGATTCCTGTTTTGGGATCCTTCGTTTGTGATTTGACAAGGCTCGTCATCAATATTCATTAAGTAAATTTGAGTGACGTATCTATCTTCATTTATCTTAGCTTTGGTAACTGAGAAGACGATTTTCGCCCCGTCGCCAGAAATACAAGGAGCTGAAATTTTCATTACTCGGCCTAGATCCTCCAGGATTACTTTACGATGTGAAACCAAATAATTGACACGCCTACACTATAGAATCCATTTAATCATTAAACACTTTTTCCAACATGTACGCTTGCGATGAAGCAAATCGTTAATCTTTAAGTTACATGTTTAAGAAGGAACTCGTATGCGTGTAAATGTACCGGATTAAAGCAGGCTAGTGAATAATTTTGATATCATTACAACCATACTTCTTTGCTTAATAATCAAAAATAATGAATTTAATCCGAGTGACGAGTATCATGTATATTCGTATGTTCCATGAAGCTAATGTCCCAATAATTTAGATGTGAATAATCTGTTGAATGCACTGTCTCCCTATACTCGCTGAGGAACCTGCTTCTAACAGGAAAAAGAGTTAAATCAAAGTTGATTTTATGGCAACTATGTTCAGAAATGTCGTTTAATACTATGCAAATAACGGTATTGAAAAAACTAGATCGGAACCAATTATTTGACGGAAATCCACCCATTGACTCTGAGGAAGAGCCCATATGTCCTGTTTTTGAGGAAGGGCAGGTCTTTGAAGTCTCAGCTGAAGGTAATATCCCCGAGGGCTTTTGCACATGGGCTTGGAACAATATCTATCTCCAAGCCATCCACCTAATGCTCAATGGAGATCTACCTTGGATAAAGGAGAAGGGAGAATGCGTTGCGTGCTGCACAGACGGATTGAGACCCGTTCTTTTCCACCTCAAGAGAATTTAACTTCAGGATTGCGTGCTGGATTACTTTGAGTGAACTGAAATTCGACCATTATTATTCTTTTGACAAGCTCACTGAGACGCTCCAAAAGCTAGCATCAGAGTACCCATCTCTCGCCAAGCTGCGGTCTATAGGCAAGTCAGTACAGGGAAGGGAACTATGGCTTATGGAGATAACAAACTTCGAGACGGGAGCTCCCAAGACTAAGCCCGCCGTCTGGATCGACGGCAACACTCATGCCGGAGAGGTGATGGGATCGATGGTCTGCCTCAAGAACATCTGGCACCTGCTCATAAAATACGGAGATGACCCAAATATCGCTGAATTGCTCGATTATACAACATTCTACATCTTGCCAAGGCTTGACGCTGATGGAGGAGAATTCGTCATCAATACCCCATACTACGTCCTAGGAGCAGATAACGAGACAGGGGGAGGGAGATGGTATCCTCTTAGCAGAGAAGAATGGAGCTCAACTGAGCGAGGTCTATTTATGGAGGATGTCGATGGAGACGGAGTTATAGTGCAGATGAGAATCCCGGACCCAATCGGGGAATGGAAAGTATCAGATAAAGACGCCCGTATAATGCTGAGGAGAACTCCAGAGGACCAACTAGGAGACTTTTACCGTGTCTACCCTGAGGGTTTCATTCTAAACTTCAAAGGCGAGAAGGAGATAAAGATGGCCCCCGCAAGGTGGGCCCTTAACTTTAACAGGAACTGGCCCGGAGAATGGGCTAAAGAGGAAGTCAGCAGAGGTAGTGGGTCATATCCATTGTCTGAACCAGAGACACGGTCCGTAGCTGACTTTATTGTGAGCCACCCCAATATTTGCTTAGCTTTAACCTATCATACCCATGGCGGGGTGCTCTTTAGTTACTCCGAGGATGACCAGATCCCTGTCCAGGACAGAAAGCTATTCAAGATCATCGAGTCAATTTTCGAGGATCAGACTGGCTACCCTTCTCGCTCCATGGGGAAAAGGGGTCCTAGCGGGAGCTTTTCCACATATATGACAGTACACAGGGCAATCCCTTGCAATACTATAGAGATTTGGGACCTCCTCAGCGAGATCGGTATGAAGGACTGGGTTAAGAGGGAAGGTTTCACGTTTTCAGCAAAAAGGCGGGAGGAGCAAGAGCTAAAACTCATTGCTTGGAACGAGAAAGAGCTCAATGGGGAAGCCTTCGTTGACTGGCATGAGATTGACCATCCCCAGCTAGGCAAGTTAGAGATTGGTGGCTGGAAGAAAAAGTTCGTTTTAAGGAATCCCCCAGTTAAGTTCATGGAAAGAGAAGTCAACAAAATCATGTTTTTTCCTTTTAGGCTAGCCAGACTTCTGCCAAGGTTGATTATTAAGGAGGCATCCAGTACAAAGATCGGGGAGCACGTCTACAAAGTTAATTTAATCCTAGAGAACGTCGGGGCTCTTCCCACCTATATTATGAAGCATGCGTTAGATATTGGCAGTACCAAGCCGGCTATTGCCTCAATCAAGCTAGCTCATGGGATGAAATTGATTAGTGGGGATAACTTCATAAAATTCCATCTTGAGGGATATCTTAACAAGGATCTCACAGAACAAAGGCGAGAGCGTCTCAACAACTGCGACAAGAACAAGGTAACATTCAGCTGGTTGGTTCGCACAGAGAAGTCCGGTAAGATCAAGCTTAAAGTCCAGTCACAAAAAGCGGGATGTATAAAAACGGTATTGAATCTGTCTCCCGATATCTCTTAACCTTTTTTAATAGGTTATCACCAAGCAAATTGAAAATTTCGAAGCATCCAGAATCTGTATGCGTAGGCTTAAGTTATGCTTGTAATTGGACTCTCGTTCTATGCCGTATATTAGATCAAAAACGACAGCTACCTTGGAATAATATATTTTTTGTTAGATGTTTAGCCTATATTGAATGTATTTTACATATTTTCAATAGCCTAAACGGTATTTCTTCTCCAGTATTCAGGGCTTCCCTACCTTTTCCGATAGAAACCTATAGCTTTTTATTTGGCATACTATGTTTCATGGTTGAGAGATTTCAAAATGAGTGGTAAGGAAAAACCACACCTTAACCTGATCATAATCGGGCATGTGGACCACGGAAAAAGCACAAGTATAGGTCACTTGTTCTACGACGCTGGAGCTATCAGCGAGAAAGTAATTAGAGACTTCGAAGAAGAGGCCAAAGCCCTCGGAAAGGAGTCCTTCAAATACGCATGGGTTTTAGATAAGCTCAAAGAGGAGCGGGAGAGAGGACTCACGATCGACTTGGCTTTCTACAAGCTAGAGTCTTCAAAACATTTCTTCACAGTTATTGACTCTCCAGGCCACAGAGACTTTATCAAGAATATGGTTACAGGCGCAAGCCAAGCCGACGGAGCTGTTATATTCATCTCCGCAAAGCGGGGGGAGTATGAAGCAGGCACCAACCCGGGCGGACAGACTAGGGAGCACGCCTTCTTAGCTAGCACCCTTGGAGTAACTCAACTCGTCGTCGCTATCAACAAGATGGACGATGCCACTGTAGACTGGGCGGAGGGGAGATATGAAGAGGTAAAGGATGGGATGACTCGACTATTGAAACAAGTCGGCTATAACCCGGATAAAATCCAATTTATTCCTACGAGCGGTTGGACAGGAGACAACCTCTTCAACAAGAGCGATAAGATGGACTGGTACAAAGGGCCTACAGTCTTGGAGGCTTTAGACGAATTCACTGTTCCCGAGAAGCCTGTTGACAGGCCTCTACGGATTCCTGTACAAGAGGTCTATACAATCAGGGGCGTAGGCACTGTACCCGTCGGAAAGATCGAAACAGGCACCCTAAAAATGGACAGTAACCTTATCTTTATGCCTAGCAAGGAGACGGGTCAGGTCAAGACAATAGAGACACACTATACAAGGATGAACGAGGCAGGCCCAGGCGATAACATAGGATTTAACGTAAAGGGAATCGCCAGAGACAAGATCAAAAGGGGAGACGTCGCAGGATACCTTAACGACGTCCCAAAAGTCGCAAAGGCGTTCAACGGCAGAATATTCATCATCCACCACCCCACAGCAGTAGCCGAGGGGTATACACCAGTTCTCCATATACACACTGCCCAGATTGCAGTACGCTTTGACAAGCTTATCTCTAAGCTTGACCCCCGCACCGGACAGGTTGTCGAAGAGAATCCAAGCTACCTTAGAACAGGTGACGCTGCCGTAGTCAGATTTGTCCCCTTACAACCCGCAGCCTTAGAAAAGTATACAGACTTTCCCCAACTAGGTCGATTCGCACTTCGGGATATGGGAACGACCATAGGCGCCGGCATAGTCCTGGAGATCGAAGAGGAGTAGCAAGTTCCAAGCTGCTCACTCTACAGAACATTTAAGTTTCAGGCATAAAAGAATCAGGATGCATCAATCATGGTGAAACGGGCAAGGATAAAACTGACTAGCACAGATACCGATAAACTTGGTGCAGTCTGCCAAGAGATTAAGGACATTGCTAAAAAGATCGGTGTAAAACTAGTTGGGCCTATACCATTACCAACTAAAAAACTCGTAGTTCCTACAAGGAGAACTCCCTGTGGAGATGGGAGCAATACCTGGGACCGCTACGAGATGAGGGTGCATAAACGCCTCATTGAGGTTGCCGCCCGGGAGAGGGTTATGCGGAGTATCATGCGGATTCGAGTGCCCAGCGAGGTTTATATCGAGATGGAGATCCGATGAGCGTGCAGACTAATCAACTCTTTAGAATAATTAATTAACAAGCTCCAATACACCTCCCAAGGCTAGGCAAAAATACTCTTGCCTAATTCTACACGTTTGCACTTTAATTTAGGCAAATTATAGATGGGGCTATCTCCATTGCAATGCTTATCTTTGATAGGATGGTCTTTCAAAGAGTTGAAGACCATGAAAAAGGGGAATGGCGTGCTTCTACTCATGGGATTGGCCCATTCGCTTAACCACTCCTTATTCTTGGTGCTCCCGCCCCTCCTAGACGACATTTCTAGGGACCTAGGAGTCTCCTTCCAAACCATTGGAGCCATATCTACAGTAGCGTTTTTCCTCTACGGTCTGGGAGCCCTTTTAGGGGGACCCCTCTCTAGTCGGGTAGGACTCGTTAGGGTAGCCAGAATTAGTTTAGGGCTCGCCGGCATGGCTACAGCCATCTTTTTTCTCCCTAGTAAGCTCTCTTTCTTCATAGTAGGGTTCTGGGGGATAGCCTTAGCGGCGAGCCTCTACCACCCCACGGCGAATACGCTCATAGCAAATTTTTTTCCCAAAAACACGGCATGGTTCATGGGTGTCCATGGAGCATCAGGGAGCTTAGGACAGATGGTTACACCCGCCATCGCTTATTTCATCGGGGCTATGTTCCACTGGCGCTACGCATTCATCTTTTTTGGTACAGTCTCAGTCGCGACAAGCATCCTGATGCGGGGGATCCCGTTGGTCAAAGAGCCTCAGTGGGCTGAGAAAACACCTCTAGTTGATGTGCTAAAAGTCCCTGGACTATGGATCCTCATAATCTACAATGTCATTATAGGACTCTTCCAGAGAGGTGTGGAGCTCTTCTTCCCCACCTTCTTAGTGCTAGAGAGGGGGTTCACAGGGCAACTCGCAGCCTTCTTTGCCTCCGCTCTCCTTTTCTTTGGAACGCCAGGCCAGCTTTTAGGGGGCTGGGCCGCTAACAAGTACACGCCCCGAAAGTTCCTCGTGTTGACATCAGCGGGAATTGTATTCAGTATGATAATTCTCCTTCTGGTTCCTTCAACCTTAGGAGTTTGGGGGTTCTTGTTAACCTACGGTGTTTTCTTCTTTGGGCACCAGCCAACCATGACCACTTTGCTGAACAGAATCACACCCGGCGCCCTCATGAGTATGGCCTACGGGGTGATGTTCTTCTTTGCATTTGGACTTGGTTCCGTCTCTACCACTATAGCAGGCTATCTCGCGGATAACTTTAACCTTAAGGCCGTCTTTTGGACCATGACTGTTTTCTCCTTCTGGTCCTTTGGAATATCTCTTGTGATTTTCAGAGTGATCGGGGACAAAAAAGGCGGGGGACAAACTGAGCAGCTTTAAGCACCCTAATAGTTAGCTGTTCGGAGATTAACCACTAATAGAGTCTCGAGACCAGCGAATCTTACAAGCTCCCGGTAATCAAGGTGATTCACAGCTATTACCCAGCCTTACATATGGCTGAGCGCGTGTAAATAGTATAGGAAAATACTGAATCATCATAAGTTGGTCAACTTTCCCTTTCGTTCTTTAGCTGCCTCATACGCTCCCCTCTAGTCAGGGTAAATCTCTGTTTTATAGACAATTCTGAAGGCCTTCTGATGAACACCTAGCAGGGTACTCCCTTTCTAGCCAAGAAAAATTTTATAAGAAAACTTAGTGTTCGGGAGCAAGGAGAACAAACTGAGCATAAACGGGGACAATCAATTACTCGATCCCGTCTATGTCAACACCAACACCGCTGGAGGCCTCAACCATCTTGGCCCATGTAATATCAGAGATGTAAATACCCTCTTTCCGATGTTTCTCCTCAGCAATACGCTCAGGATCCCCAGGAACAAGGACTTCAGTTTCCCCATTCAGGCCTACATACCCCTTTTGAGGTGGAATATTTTTGCATGTGCGAACAACCTTATCCACATCTGCCTTAAAATCGTCCACAGACCTAAACTTAGAAACATCTAATGCCATCATTAGCACTCCGTTTGTGAAGGCCTCTGAGGCACAGCCATTACCTGATAACGCTCCGCCCAAGAGATCAGCTATCATGCACAGCCCGTAGCCCTTGTAACCAACCATGCCGCCAAAGGGGAGAAGATATCCCTTAGGCTTTGTCCAGTAGACTGACGGATCTGTGGAAGGGTTGCCATTGTGGTCGATAAGTGCCCCCTCAGGAAGTTGGGTGCCTCTGGCCATCCCAACGCTGAGCTTCCCCCCCGCGAAGAAGCTGGTGGCAAAGTCCACAATTACTGTCTCCTCTTCCCCCCCGGGTATCGCGTAGCATAGGGGGTTAGTCCCAAAGACGCCTTTTGCCCCGCCATAGGGGGCCACCGAGCTGCCCCCGACATTTGCTGTAAGATAGCCTACCATGTCTTGCTCTACCGCCATTTCAGCATAGTCAGACATCCGGCCTATGTGGTTGCAATTAAAAATGGATACAACTCCCACACCAATATTCTTGGCCTTCTCGATAGCGATCTTCATACCTCTGGTGGCATTCGTCTGCCCTGGCCCATTATTGCCATTTAGGAGAGCCATAGCTGGCGTCTCATTCACGATCTCCGGGACAGCTCCCGGCACGATCATCCCGGAGTGAATTCTTTGAATATAAACGGGAATGTAAACCCCAGCTCCATGGGAGTCGTGGCCTCTTAGATTAGCCAGGACAAGTAGTTCACTGATCCGCTCCGCCTCTGTGTCGGTACATCCTGCAGCCTTAAAAGATGCAAACGAGATCCGATTCAATCTTTCTGCCGATAACCTGACCATATATTACAATCCCAAGGAGAAGATTGTCGACAAATCGTATAAGGTATTGTATACTTGGAGAGTCGAATCGCTCACCAATAAGAGGAATAAATTAAAAAGATATAATATAGACCTGTGACTTTTTTAGAATTTAACAAGAAGAGAAAAATAAGGCTTTTTAGTTCTTTTTTCGTCTACTGCCTAGTAAATAAATTTGGTCAGCAACGCTATAGGAATCATAATATGACCCATTTACTTTAATTGTGGGTTGTTAGTGGTCTTTTTCACACGCGGGAGCCTAAAAGAATAGGTTGCGAAATGCTTTAATATTTACTGACATCAAGGACAGACATGAATAAAGAAAAGTTTTCTGTTCCCAATATCTCCACGAATCTCCCTGGACCTAAATCTAAAGAGATTATGATTCGGAAATCTCGGACTTTTATGAAACCCCGCTCTCCTTCAAAACGGGGATTGGCCGTTAAAAGGTCATACAATGCCATGGTCGAGGACTTGGATGGTAACGCATTTTTAAGTTTTAGTTCGTCTATAAACGCTGTTGGCTCCAACCATCCGAGGGTAATAGAGGCGGTCCAAAAGCAATTAAAGACATCGTCAGGAGGTGCTGGTCAATCAGTCCCATTCATAGATTACGCAGAAAAATTACTAAAGTGGCTACCAGGAGATTTGAGTAACGGCAAGATTGGGTATACCGCCACTGGAAGCGAAGCCATAGACTTGATGACTCGTCTTGCTCGGGACTATACAAAAAAAAGGATCATCATAAGTTATCATGGACTAAACTTTGGGGAGGGTACAGTCGATTGTTCCCGTCTTGCTGGAGTCGGCAAACATATGTTCAAGGGAGGTCTGTCCCCACTCATCACAGAAATTTTGTACGCACCATGGCCCTATTGTTATCGCTGCCCCATGGGTCATAACTTTGAAAACTGTAACCTCGTATGTTTGTCTTATTTTGAAGAGATTTTTGAAAGCTATTACCCTGAAGAAATCGTTGGAATTATTATTGAAGGCTTGCCGGCTAATAGCGGAGTCTTGGCTCCACCACCAGGCTATTTAAAGGGTCTAAGAAAAATGTGTGATGAGAAGGGGATACTTTTACTCGTCGATGAGGTGTTCTCAGGATTTGGTAAAACAGGAAAATTCCTTTCAGTCGAGAACTGGGATATTGTCCCAGATATAGTTTGTCTGGGAAAATCAATGGGTGGTGGTTTACCCATCTCAGCAGTAGCTACTAGCAGTGATATTATAGACAAATGTGGCTCCATAGCTCGAGGCACGGTTGGTTCTTTCTCAGGAAATATAGTTAGCTGTGTCGCAGCCACAGCTGTCTTGGAGGTGATGCAAGAGGAACAGCTTCTTGCGAAGGCTTCGAGGCAGGGACTCATGATCAAAAAAAGGCTGAATGAATTATCCGAGAGATTCGAGAATATAGGAGATATACGGGGAATCGGATTTATGCTAGGTATAGAGCTTGTAGAAGATAGGAAGACAAAGAATCCGGCTAATGAGCTAGCAAATAGAATCGTGGACAATGCCTATAGAAAAGGACTTTTGATCAGATCCATGGGCCGATATGGTAATAATAATGTTATACGATTAACGCCTCATTTAGTGACTACTGAAGAACAGATTGATGCAGGGCTCAGCATTCTAGAAGAGTCATTTAAATTAGCGATAACATAAACCATTTAATCTTTATAATTTTTTTTATTTTATTAAACTCTAAATTCATCCTCTCAGTTCACCTCTTTATTATTATAGCCCTAATTAACTCTGAGAAAAATTTTAAATCAAGCTTAACCTACAGTGATCTAGAATTAATATGCACGTAAATGTTGAAGACATCAAAGGAGAAGAAATTGCCCCAGGAGTCATCAAAAAAGTGCTTATGACAGAGGAACAAGGCGACGACGAACAAATGTGCAGCGCTTTTCATTATACACTCACTGATGGTGGCCAGTTGGTTATCGAGAATGAGATGACTGAATACCAACACTATATCATTTCAGGCCGAGCAACAAGTGGAACGGCCGATACAGCAATTTTTGCACCTGCCGGGACACACGATCCGGAAAAACAAGCAAAGGGCTTACGGGCTCAGCGGTTTACACATGTTGGAGAAGGCGAGACAAGGATATTCGTTGTAGCGTTCAAAGTACCAAGGCCCGCCTTCAGGTGGGCAAAAAGCAGGTCACGGCATCTATTCCAAGTTCTTTCCCCTCATCAAACCAGTATTGGGTACAGCCAAATGTTCACCGAGGAGGAGCATGCAATAATGGGGGCCCTAAGGTTCCACGCTCTGGATATACAAACTCATCCACCCGGTCAGCACAAAGGCCGATTTGACGAGAAAGGTGAACTCCAAGGCCATAGAAATCCTGCTGAGATAATGTATTTCCTGAGAGGTACCGGGAAAGCCATGGCTGAGGACGTAGTTTACGATGTACGACCCGGCTCATATCTTTATACCCGAGAAGGTACACTGCACGGTATCTGGAATCCAACAGATGACGTTCTTGAATACATATGCATGGAGCTGATCGAACATGACAAGTCTTGGACTGAGAGAGGCTATCAAGGAGAAACAAACCGTCCAGCATGGAAATAGGAGAGAAATGAAATGCATGTAAATATAAATAATGTTTCCGGAAAGGAAATAGCACCAGGCGTTATTGAACGAGTCCTTTTGAAACCTGAACAGAGTAAACCCGGTGGACTTGGCGTTAGGCACTATGTTCTCTCCAAAGGAGGAGAGGTGGTTTTTAATGAACCTTTGACCGAGTTCCAACACTACATTGTTCAGGGTTGTGCTAAACAGAATGGCCACAACGGAAGCCTGATACATCAGGATTCTGCATGGTTCATGCCATGTAACAAACGATGGGAGGATTCAGAAGCCGTCAAGAAACACAGCCTCTGCCACGATGGAGAGGGCGAAGTAAGAATACTCACTGTCTCATACAAGCTCCCCAGACCAGCAATGCGGTGGGCTAAATCCAGGGTCAATAATATGTACAAGGTTCCTCAGCATCACTCTAGTCGGGTAATGGTAGGCTATACTCAGCTGTTCAAGGAGGAAGAACACGCGGTAATGGGCGCACTTAGAATGCATGGCGTGGATATCCAGACAAACACCACGGGCTTAACACTACACGATCATCGGAATCCCGAGGAGATCATGTATTTCCTTAGAGGTAGAGGAACTGGTGTCGCTGAGGGCGTTGAGCACGATGTATGCGCAGGCTCGTTACTTTATACTCCTGAAGGTGATATACACGGCATCCGCAAAGTTGATGATACATTACAATACGTTGTAATCGAATTCATTGAACACGATAAAATGTGGGCCGAGAGAGCAGCCTAAGGGTATGAATCTTTAGACAAAAACTACTTTTTTTTTTCTGATTTTTACACTTATAAAATTCCACCGAACCGTTGAGCTATTTTCGTTTCTTGAAAAGTTTAACGTCGTCGAAATCGCGCGCCCCGCTTTGCAATCCTCAGTAGTTTCTCATAGAATTACTCGATCAGCTGGGGGGTAGTTCGATCTGTGTATTCGCCAGGACCAGAGCCCAGTATCCCCGTCCAGGCTCGAATGCAGTTGCCAAGGCATAGCTCGTACCGGTCCAAGTCACCAGCTGGTAGAAGCCAGGGAACACGTCATTAGCTTGCACCTCATCAATAGTCCCCCCAACCATGTTCCAGCCCGTGGAGAGTCCCAGACTCAACGAATCCACAGGCGGTCCGGAAACAGTGACGTCTACATCCTGCAGCACCAGCAACCAGTATCCGCGACCTGCTTCAAACTCTGTGGATAAGGCATAACTTGTGCCAGTCCAAGTTACCAACTGGTAGAAAACCCCAGGTGGCATAACAGCACTGGCCGCGGGGTCATCGGGAACCACTGGAAGGGAAACCATGTTCCACCCCGCTTTTAACTCCAGGGTAAACTCGGTTTCACTCGTCAAGGTGATTGTGAATGTGTATGTGGTGGACGCTTGCGCGGTCCACGTGTACTGGGTTTCTTCACGCATATCCACAGAGTTCGTTGGAGTGTCCAGATTCACAGTGTAATCGTTGGGGATGTCTGCAATGTCAGATGGGGACCAGGACAGTGTTGTTTCTCCGATGACTCCGGTGAATGTGTGTACTTTGAATGACCAGTTCGTATCTATGAAATATTCTTGTTACTCATGCGTGTTCAAATAACCTACTTATAATTGGGGGTAATTACTGCGTTAGATTTTCAGTCTCTTTGTATTTTTCCCGATTTTCTCTGCCTATATTGTTTGAAGACTAATTATCGATATGGATTGACTGATTCCAGGATAGACTCACTAATCCCTCCGACTAATATTTGAAACGCTGTTGTTATATCAGTCAACATTATTACGCGCGCAAAGGTAAAATGAAACCCAATTCCTATGGAAGTCGAAAACGTTGATTGAGATAGGGGGGAGCGAAAAGTCAAATAGGAAGGGGATATTGAGCTCAAATCTTCTTATCCTGGTTCTGACCCACATGCTTGTCCATGCAGCTGGGAATATTCGGTCCACCCTCTTCCCAGTTCTCAAGGCGGAGTTTAGCCTCACCTATCAACAGGTTGGCCTCATAATTGCAATCCCCAGCATCTTCCAGTTTCTTTTAAGCATTCCCAGTGGGATTATTTCCGATAAGTTCGGCACAAAAAAGATTATTGCGCTTAGTATTGTGATCGCCGCAATGGGGACACTTTTAGGGAGCGTTTCTTCAACTCCCTGGATGTTCATTGTTGCCTCCACTCTCCTCACGTTGACTACCACCATCTATCACCCTGCTTCTCAGAGCTATGTCTTCAACACTACTAGGCCTCAGGATCGCACCAGAGTTATGGGGATCTTTAACAGTGGGGGTACAGCAGGGACATCCCTAGGACCCCTAAGCATCTCGATTCTGGTAGGAGTCTTGGCTTTTAGCTGGAGACAGATCTACGGTTTTTGGATCATTCCTATACTGCTTGGGCTCGTTGCCCTTTATTTTGTGAAACCCGCCACTGAGTTGTTGACGAAAGAGGTCCAAGAAGCCTGGGATGAAGGAGAAACTATTGAAACTCTCCTCAACTCTAATATGTTCTTTCTTCTCTTCTCTGCCGCCGTGAGACGCTTTGGGGGAGGCCTCACCACAGGTTTCATGAGCATTTGGCTCGTAGAGGTCCAAGGATGGACAATTGGCCAAATAGGTATGATGCTTGGAGTCAGCTCTCTGATTGGCATCATTGCCAATCCCCTAGGAGGAGAACTTGCCTCCCGATATGGAGAGAAACGATGGTTTGTAATGACTCTCTTTGGATCCTATGCATTCTTTGCTCTCGCTTTTTTAGTTAGGGGATACTGGTTCTTCATGATCGCTTATATAATCCACAGTTTCTTTGGCACTCTCGGCATGCCCGCCCATATGACTCTTATTGCGCGCCTTTCACCACCTCATCAGAAAGGAGTAGGTTTTGCACTTTCTTCAATTCCTTATAACATTGTAATGCCTGTCTCCGCTATGGTCGCCGCCTATATCGCAGACACGTACGGACTCTATCCGATATTTGTTATCACTACAGTGATCTATTTCATCGGACTCGTGATCCTCCATCTGGGGGTAAAGGTTGAGGACTAACCGGATCCCTTTGCGCCCACCCAATACAACTTATAGAGGAGAGAACCGTGGAAACTAGATACTGTAGAGTCTATAATAAGGCGCGTTTTTCGTTATTTGAGGTAACGGCATACCGGATACATTTACCCTAGGATCAGGATTAGTCTTATCGGTACCCCCCCGTTTCAGAAGGAAAAAGCTTCTCCATGTGGAGACAAATATACATAGTTAAGATAATCCACAAAAAATCTTACAGGACAAAAAGAAATAAAAGTTAATAAAAAAAACTGCAGAGATAAAAATAATTTAACCCTATTGAACTTATCCTTTTGGTGGTTTGATTGTATAGTCTGTTTCCGTATCCGATGCATAGACCACTCCGATAATGTCACCTGTATTTAAAACTTTATTCTCATCCCAATATGCTATAATTCTTCCAGTCACAGGGGAGGTTAAGGTCTCAACGGTATCACCGAACAAATTGCCAATTGTGCCTATCACCTGCCCTTTTTCAAGATGATCTCCAGCAGACACTTTGCTATAATAGATCCCTCCACGACCTGCCCGAAGTTCAAACCTCTGACCGATGCCGTAAACAAAATCTGGTGGAATGGATGATTTCGGCTCACCATCAATCATTTTAAGCCCCTTCATGACATTTATTAGGCCCTGGATATGAAAATCGATCTGACCTTCTTCGAGTTTGCCGCCTCCACCTGACTCGATTAAAATACTTGGAATAGTTTTTGTCATTAGGGCGGGTTTTCTCTGCCAGGCCTTAGGCCTAAACCATTTGACTAAGTTGATAACCTTTTCATCGTAACCAATGTCGCCGGTCCATCCGGATATTACGATTCCTTCAATTAAGTTTTCATCAAGGTCCCCGCCGTGAAGATCAATAGCGTAATCTGCCATTGAGATTAATTTTCTTCTAGCTTTACCAATAATGTTAGATATAGAACCAGTTTCTCTTGGTTCTCTAGGAATTGGCTTGAGATCAATAGCACAGACATCTGAGGTAATTGTGTTGAAACTTGGAATGTCAATTACAGGACATATTATGAGCTTACCGTTTAATTCTTCAGGATTAATTAATTTAGAGATCCTAATACCCGCCTCTATTCCAGCATAAACACAGGGTTTACTGCCTGCGGTAATGCAAAGAGTTGGACCATCACCTTTCCCGTTTATCAAAATAATTGGTAATGCAATATCTGTACTAGGTGTTTCCGCTATTTTCCAAAAACCATATGCTTTCTCATTTTTTTCTGCCTTAAGATTTCCTACTTGTAAAAGTTTAACCATTTTAATTCTATTTTATAATATCAAATACATAAATTTTGCATATTATTTCACGCGTAAGTACCCAAGCCTATTCAGCCCAAACGGTATATCTTTGGTCTAGAATTAAATCGTGGAGATAAACATATTTCATTTTTTACATATTAGACGCGGAGAAACAAGTGATTAAAATATTATGCAAGTCCATATTTGTTTTTCTCTAGAAGTTTTTTATCTTTGATCGCTACTTCTGGGTATGGTGTTACAGTGTCAGGGGTCATGAATCATGTCGGGAAGAATGTTAAGCTGGGCGACAACGTCAGAATGTGGCATTTCACATATATAGGGGACGGCGCCGAGATCAGAGACAACACCAAGATTGGGAGCCTCGTCCACATAGATTACGGTGTCAAGATCGGTAGGGACTGCAAGATAGAGGGGAACGCCTACATTCCGCCTCTCACGGTGATCGGGAACGGGGTCTTCGTGGGTCCTGGAGTGGTATTTACCAATGACCCGTTCCCCATGTCTCCCAAGATGGTGGGGGTCACAGTCGAGGATGGCGCTGTCATATGTGCTGGTGCTGTCCTTAAAGCCGGGATCAGGATTGGAGCACGCTCCGTGGTGGGGATGGGCTCTGTAGTCACGAGGGATGTCCCACCAGATGTGGTGGTCTACGGAAATCCCGCCAGGATCAGGTACTCTATAGATGAGTTCAACGAAAAAAAGGGTGAATGGGAGAAAGACTACTCCACCGAACCCCATTTTATGTAAGCTTCAAGCTCCTGCTCATTCACTGAATGAGTAAATTATTATCCTATAACCTCATTTTTCAAACGAGATGGCTTCGGATCGCACTGCTGAAGTTCTCGTAAGCCCGGTCGAAAATGATCAAATCTGGGGGCTCTGAGCTCTGAGGGGTATCTATGGAAGCTGGGTCGAGACCAGGAGGAAAAAGAAACTCCAATCCCAGTCTTACCCGGATATGAGATAGAAATGAAACTAGGGTAAATCCTATTTTTGATAATGGGAGACCACCTTTTCAACTCCTCTAAGGATGGTCTCAAGGTCTGCATTCGTCAATTCAGCGTGCATCGGAAGCGAGAATATTCTAGCGGAGACATTCTCAGAGACTGGGCAGGGTGCAGGCTCCATGATGTCAAGTATCGCAGGCTGAACGTTCAACGGCATCGGGTAGTGGACTGCGCAGTCGATGTTCTCCGCGTTCACGGCCTCTACGAACTCGTCTCTGGTGCACTTGAGTTCATCCAGCTCGAGGACCGAGGAAAAGTAACTGTAGGCGTGGTTGACTTTTGACCCGACTTTTTGTGGGGTGATCCCGCTTATCTTTGAGACTCCTTCGAGATATTTGTTACCCAGATGCCTCCGTGTCTCGAGGAATTCGTCGAGTCTGGAGAGTTGGTTGACGCCGATGGCCCCCATGATGTCGCTCATCCTGTAATTGAGCCCCATCATGACGTGGTGGTATCGACTGTTATCCCCGTGGCTCCTTAGGAGGCGACCGATCTTGTCGAACTCTTTATCGTTGGTGGTGACCATCCCCCCTTCTCCGGTGGTGAGGGTCTTTGACGGGTAGAAGCTGTAGCAGTTGAGATCGTCATAGGAGCCTAGGTCTCTCCCGGCGTACTCGGTTCCATGGGCTTGGGCGGAGTCGCTGATTATTTTGATGTCATGGTCATCTGAGATGTCTGATAGGGCGTCCATGTCAGCAGCGTTCCCAAATAGGTGGACCGGGACTATCGCTTTCGTCTTGGTCGTGATCTTTTCTTTCACGTCTTCGGTATCAATGAGGAACGTCCCAGGGTCGATATCTGCGAAGACTGGTACAGCATTTGAATGGATTGCCATGCTGGCGGTTGCGAAGAAAGTGAACGAGGGCACTATAATCTCATCCCCCGGCTTGACGACGGATAGATATGAAACATGTAAAGCAGCCGTTCCAGTATAGACCGCATATGCATATTTCGCCCCAACCCTCTCTGCAAAATTGTCCTCGAAGAGCTTTGTCTTTGGGCCTTGCCTCAAATACCCTGATCTGATGACCTCTTCAACATCTTGGATGGTCTTCTCATCGAATACAGGCTTTGCGATCGCGATCCGTCTCTCCGAAATCGGTGGGCCCCCATTGATGGCCAGTTTATCCATAGACATCTAAACTAAGTCTCTACTTTTAAACGTCATTAGACATAGCGGCTCTATCAACAGTTGAAGAAGGCGTAGTTTATTCTCGTGGGATCCCTACCCCTAGAAAAGCAAAGCCTGCCTCGAGATACGTTTTCCGATTGAAATTGTTGCGTCCGTCGACTATAACGGGGGTCCTCATCTTTGCCCTCAATAATGTCGGGGACAATTCTTTGTACTCCTCATGTCGTGTAACAAGGACAATGGCGTCACTGCCGTTAATAGTCGCCTCTAAATCATTGCTAATCTCTAGATTTTCATACTCCTTGACGTAGGGATCATGGGCTATTACTTCCGCACAGAGCACTTTGAGTAGATTATAAAGGGAATATGTCGGAGTATTCCGGGTGTCATCTGAGTTGGGAAGAAATGCCACCCCTAAGAGGGTAACCTTGGCGTCCTCTATATTGATGCCCTTTTTGCTCAATGCCTCCTTAATGAGCTCTACCATATGGCTCGGCATGGAATTGTTAATGCGCCGGCTCTCTATTATCAGCCTAGGATCAAAACTAAAATTGCCATACGTATCGAGACCGTACTTGAGGAGCCATGGGTCCTTTGGGAGACAGTGCCCCCCAACACCGGCTCCGGGTATGTGCATAGTTCTGAGGGGGTTTTTCCCGGGATCTCCAGGGATATGTGGGAGGGAGTTTACATGGCGTCTAACCTCATGGACGTCAACGCCTAGACTCTCGCAGATAATAGCTATCTCGTTGGCAAAGGCTATGTTGACATCCCTGTACGTATTCTCTGTCACCTTGGATACCTCTGCCGTGAGGCTATCAGTTGCATGGAGTTTGGCATCCACGATATGAGAATAGAGCTCTATGCCTCTCCTTGTACACTCGGGGGTGATTCCCCCGATGATCCTGTCTAATTTAGTGAGGTTATGGATGAGGCGGCCTAACATAACCCGCTCATAGGAGAAGATGAGGTTGAAATCCACTCCTGCCTTCATCCCGGACTGCTCCTCAAGGATTGGTTTAACGACATTCTCGGAGGTCCCAGGAGCAACAGTAGACTCCAAGATCACGAGGGTCCCTTTTTTCAACTGACTTCCAATTTCATGGGAGACCTGTCTTAAAGACTCGTACCGTGGAAGTTGGTTCTCGTCAACTGGTGTCTGTACGGCAATGAGAATGGCGTCTGCTTCACCGTAGACCGATGTATCATCGGTGGCTCTGAACGCCCCCTTCTCCACGACCCTCTTGATGAGGTCTGCGAGTCCTGGTTCCTCACCTTCTATGGGGTTTTTACCGTTGTTGAGGTGATCGATCTTCCACCCCGACCGTTTGGACCTCCGCTGTACCCCAGTGACGTTGAACCCATCGACGTCTGCGAAGAGGGCGGCTACTGGTATGCCCACGTACCCCATGCCGACTATAACGATTTCCACAGCTGTTCCCCTCAGACTCGCTAATTTAAATTCAAATCGCCCTTGAAAAGTATTTCATCGATGCGGAAGCCCCTTATCAAGGTAGAGGAGTTTGACCTCAGTTGAGTTCATGACGTATATTTGAACCCTGCTAATCCAAGTAATATCTCTCAACTGGTACAGAACAGATCTAGGTAAACATTCTTTGGTTTCAGCGTATGCAAGGCGAAGGAAGAATTTTTAATAGAGTTCCTCACGCGCTCCCTCTTCAACGTTGTTGATCTGTGCATTCTGCATGTTCCTATTAAACGAGTTCAAATCAACAAGATAAGGTAACGGCTTACCTCAACTTTTTTATTCGGATACAAGACCCATTCTTCTGGTGCCTCGGATGTCCGGTGACCGCTAAATTTAATGAGATTATAACAATGGACACCCGGTTGTGTTTCAACAAAGGTTTCTGGCAGTGCGAACGGGTGACGATTGATGATATTTAAGCAGTTAGATAGCAAGGTGGATTTAGCATCCATGGACAGGGAAGTCATGGATTTCTGGAACTCGAACAGAATCTACGAGAAGAGGGTTGCCACTCAGGCTGGGAGACAGCCCTGGACCTTCATCGATGGTCCCATAACTGCGAACAACCCCATGGGAGTTCACCACGCCTGGGGGCGCACTTACAAGGATCTCTGGGCCCGATACTGGTTCATGCAGGGTCGAGAGGTGAGGAACCAAAATGGCTTTGATTGTCAAGGGCTTTGGATCGAGGTTGAGGTAGAAAAGGAGCTCGGTTTCAAGTCCAAAAGGGACATTGAGAGATACGGCGTCGCGGAGTTTGTGAAGAAGTGTAAGCAAAGAGTGTTAGAATTCTCAGCGGTTCAGACGGAGCAGTCAATCAGGCTCGGGATGTGGACCGACTGGAATAGTCCAACTGAACTCCGGAAACTAAAGGAAGCTATGGAAACCCCAATGAGAGAGACTACATACGTGGGAACCCACGGCCCTGTATCGGGGACCGCAGAGGAGCTCGTCGGTAAGCTGGGTTCTCGAGAGTTAGGAGGGAGTTACTATACCCTCAGCGACGAGAATAACTATATGATCTGGAGCGTCCTTAAGAAGCTTCACGAGAGAGGACTCATCTACAAAGGACACGACGCGATGCCGTGGTGCCCACGATGCAGCACTGGAATTAGCCAGCACGAGATCGTGACCGAGGGATACCGAGAAATCACTCACCCTAGCGTCTACCTCAGATTCCCATTAAGAGGGCGTGAGGGGAGGCTCTTGCTCTGGACAACTACCCCCTGGACTCTTACATCCAACGTGGCGGTTGCCGTCCACCCAGAGCTTGACTACGTAAAAGTAAGCCACAAGGATGAGCTTCTCTATCTTTCCAAAGGGACATTATCCACAGTTTTCCCTGACGGGGGATACGAGGTCCTAGAAGAGCTCAAGGGAGCGGAGATGCTGGACTGGAGCTACGATGGACCATACGACGAGTTGGAACTGCCAAAGAGTCTCGGGGTCCCTAAGGCCCATAGGATCATCTCCTGGGAAGAAGTGGGAGAAACTGAGGGAACTGGGATGGTTCACATCGCCCCAGGGGCCGGCAAGGAAGACTATGAGTTAGGGATTAAAAACAATCTCCCTGTGGTGGGGCCACTAGATGAGTACGGCATTTTCAAAGAAGGGCTCGGAGAGCTCTCCAAAACCCATGTATACGACTCACCCCTGACAATCTTCGACAACTTAAAGGATAAGGGATTTCTGTTCAGAGTCCAGGACTATACTCACAGATATCCCGTCTGCTGGAGGTGCGGTAGCGAGCTAGTCTTTCTCCATGCCGAGGAGTGGTTCATCAACATGGGTCGAGGCATCGATAAGCCCTTTGATGAGATCACCGAAAAGGAGAAGGAGACAAATCTCAGGTATCAGATGATGGATTCCGCAAAACAGGCTCGGTGGATACCCGAATTCGGCCTCTCTAGGGAGTTAGATTGGCTCAAGAACATGCAAGACTGGATGATCTCTAAAAAGCGCTACTATGGTCTTGCCCTTCCCATCTGGACCTGCCCCGACTGTAACTGGTTTGACGTAGTGGGGAGCAAGGAAGATCTAGAGCAGAGAGCCATAAGTGGCTGGGAAGAATTCAACGGTCACAGCCCCCACAAACCCTACCTAGATGCCGTCAAAATACGTTGTGATAAATGCGGTGGCACAGCGAGCCGTATCCCTGACGTTGGGAACCCCTGGCTTGACGCCGGTATAGTCGCATACTCTACACTAGACTATAGGACCGATCAATCATACTGGAAAAAGTGGTTCCCCGCCAATTTCATTACAGAGTGCTATATAGGCCAGTTTAGGAACTGGTTCTACTCTATGCTCGCAATGAGCACCATTCTAGAGCGTAAGACCCCCTTCGAGGTAGTTATGGGCCACGGTACGGTTCTAGCAGAGGACGGACGCCAGATGCACAAGAGCTGGGGTAACGCGATTTGGTTCGACGATGCAGCGGAGACAATGGGGGCCGACACTATGAGGTGGCTCTTCTGCAGTTGGAAGCCTGAGAACGATATTCTCTTTGGGTATACAGGAGCAGGGGATGTGAAGCGCCTCTTTTTCATGCCTCTGCTGAATATCTTCAACTTCTTCAGCATCTACGCATCCCTTGACGGATGGACTCCAGAGCAGCAGCCCGAAGCCCTTACTGAGATGGACAAGTGGATACTATCAAGGCTAAACTCCTTGGTGAGGCACACTACAAAAGAGCTAGCTAGTTATGAAGTCTTTTCCAGCTGCAAGAAGACCGAAAGGTTCGTTGACGTCCTCAGCCGATGGTATATCAGGAGGAGTAGACGGAGGTTCTGGAGGAGCGAGGCTGATGATGACAAGCGGGCAGCATATTCCACTCTATACACTTGCCTCAAGACGCTGACCCTGATCATGGCCCCCATCACTCCGTTCCTCACAGAGGCGATCTATCAAAGGCTGGTACGAGGAGTCGAGTCTGATGCCCCTGAGAGCGTCCACCTCTGCTCATGGCCTGAGGTCAATGAAGCCCTTATCGATGAGGAGCTCATGAAGAGGATGGACCTTACTATTAGAGTTAGCAGCATGGGCCGTGCCGCCCGAAACACCAGCGGCATTAAACTCCGCCAGCCACTAGCAGAAGCGGTTGTCGTGGCCGATATTGAATCCATTAGGACCCTTACTAGCCTAAGAATCATCGTTAAGGAAGAACTTAACGTCAAATCAGTGAGGTTCACAGGTAAGAGCGAGGCGCTAATGGGCCTTGAGGTGAAACCCATCTACTCTCTGCTTGGGAAAAAGTATGGTAGAAACGTTCAAAATGTCGCAAAGGCGATAAAGGCATTGGGCAAGTCCGAGGCCGTTAAACTCCGGGACGGCGAAGTATTGGAAATCACCGTCTCCAGAGAAATAGTGGAGATCCTTCCGGAGGAAGTAAAAGTGACCCCCGTTCAAGTTCAGGGATACTCAGTGGTTGAGGAGTCAGGGCTTCTAGTAGGCGTGAGGACTGAAATTACCCCGGATCTAGAGAGGGAAGGAATCGCCCGGGATATTGTCCGGAGGATCCAATCCTTGAGGAAACAGGCCGACTTTGAGATCGATGATAACATCACAACCTTCTACACCGGAGATCCCTTCATTGAGAAGGTATTCAAAGTTGAAGAGGATTACATTAAGGCAGAAACTCTTTCTATAGAGCTTACTAAGGGCAAGTTCCCAAGAGGCGTTTACAGAGAAGAATTTGACATAGATGGAAAAAAACTTATCCTTGGTCTTCGACAGGTCTGAACTAGGGCATGTACTTGGTTCTTCCAAGACCCTCTCCCTAGCTCGTAATAAAACCCTGTTCGTAAGGTATATGTCCGCGGATATCTTTTATTCAGATGCCGCATCGCCTAAATTATTCGCGTTGGTGCTCGCTCAGGTCTCTCTAGGGGGGTACCTGAGTGCAACAAAAGATCCTGACGTAGAAATAGACAATACTCCTCCAATCCGAGAATACGATGTTGGAGTTGATGTAACTCATAGGGTTTGCTCCCAGTATTTTATCGGATCCTTCATTTTACCGTAGCCCATGGCGTTATCAGCCCAGACCCATAAACGATTCAGGAGCGGGACGTTTCTGATAAACCACTTTATCACGGAATGCTTGAGCCCCGAGGGCTTTGTAAAGCTGCAGACCATAAAGCAGTTATTACATCCATGTCCTATCTCATGCCAATAGTCAAGGCACTTTTCAGCGTTGCTGTACCACTTGAGTGCTCCGGAATTATTGAACCCCTTGTGTCCCATCCACTCCCGAGGACCATGGGCGATCGCTTGACTAGGGCAGTGTTTTGCACACTTTTTACAGACCTCACAGTATTCGATGATGCCCCCGGGGGCCTGGGGACTCTGGGGAAGGGGTATATCTGTAAAAATCTTGCAGATCCGAACCAAGGGGCCTCGCTCCCAGGTGATAAGGCGGCCGTGACGTCCCAAATGGCCCAGACCAGCTTGGATTGCGATGGGGACGCTAAGAGCAGTGTCGTTGCCACAGGGGATTGCGTGGTAACCGAGGCCTCTAATGAACTCGGCGACATGACCTGCAAGTAGATGCATTCTGCTGTACCCCATCGCGGTGGCGACCTCTAGCCGGGTGGGGCTGTACCTCGTTTCCTCATACTCCATGGGAACGGTGAGGGCAATGACCCATTTGTGGCTCTCTGGGATCACTGCTTTTTTATCAGTGAGATAGCCCTCCTCGACGTCTTCAAAGACAATCTCCCTCCCAAACCTAGCGTAGGTGTAGACCCATCGCTTATCGATATTCGTGAACCCGATACCAGCGGCACCAAAATATTTTGCGGCCTTGACAATTATCTTCGCTGCCTTCTCAGGTGTTCCTTCCCAACGGAGGACTCCCTCAGGCTTTCTGGCTACTCCCAAGGGTTCCCAAGAGTAGAAACCTGTTCCCTGGGAGTCGTGCTTCCCTGGAAGGGTTTCATACATTCCAGCAGCGGAGTTGAAGGCATAATCTACCAGAGAAAAACCGGAAATGCCCTGGTTGATCCGCTCAGTTTTGTCCTCGTCTCCCCCAAAGTTCACGATACTCCCGGTTCTTTTTAGACGCTGCCCGAAAGCGGTGTCCCTCTGGTCGAACCTCATGTAAAAGTCCTTGACGGGGTAGTTCTCATTGAAGTTTCGGGTCTTTGCCATACTGGAAACCTTTTCCTTTCTGGGTATCGGCGATTGAAAAAGACTTTTCTCCATGACTCCTGATGATCGAATTATATATTGATCTGGGCCAGAAAGAGTTCATGGCAGGTTATAGGATTCCTAGAATAGAGATTCCAGAACCTATTGGAGCAAATACGGCGATCCTCGTGGCAAGCGGTGACCTCCGTCTTTCCGCGAATAGAACCTGCTGGGCTGCCCAAAAGGCGATGGAGGTGAAAGTGATAAAAGCTTTTGCAAATGAAGGTATCACACTCATCAGAGGCCATGAATACGACCCCCAATTAGGCCACGGATTTATCTGGAACCAACGCATAGGAATGGACGTCTTCAAGGGAATCCACCCAGAGGCAAAGATCATTGTCGCAGAGGCTGTGTGGCAGTACAGTCACCATGTCCTCGCGGGACTCAGGGATCACCGAGGACCTATCCTCACACTGGCTAACTGGAGCGGGGAGTGGCCGGGGCTCGTTGGTATGCTCAACCTCAACGCCTCCCTTACTAAGATGGGCGTCAAGTTTAGTACCATCTGGAGCATAGACTTCACTGACAACTTCTTCCTTAACGGGATCCACCAGTGGATAGACGAAGGTAGGATCACCCACGATACAAGCCACGTACTGGACTATGATCAAAGAAGACTACCCTCCGTTGAGTCTGAGCTGGGTATATCACTCGCCAAGGAGCTGATGCAATCAAAGGCAATAATGGGAATATTCGACGAAGGGTGCATGGGAATGTACAACGCGATCATCGATGATGAGCAGCTCAATAAGTTAGGGGTTTACAAGGAGCGCCTTAGCCAGTCGGACCTCTTTGTTGCCATGCGCGAGGTCACCGATAAGGAGGCCCAGAGCGTAAGGGGCTGGCTCGAGGAGAGGGGTATGACCTTCGTCACGGGGACAGATGAGGAGACGGAACTAACCGACCAATAGTTACTTGAGCAGTGTAAGATGTACATAGCTGCGGTGAGGATCGCGGCCAAATTCGGTTGTGACACCATCGGGATCCAATATCAACAAGGGCTCAAGGATTTGGTTCCCGCTTCAGACCTAACTGAGGGGCTACTTAACAACCCAGACAGGCCCCCTGTCTTCGATCCTATGACGGGAAATGAGCTTTATCGGGGGAAAGCTCTGCCCCACTTCAACGAGGTGGATGAGTGCACCGGGCTCGACTCTCTTATTACTAACCGGGTCTGGACAGCGATGGGGCTTGACCCCTCCACTACCCTCCACGATATCCGTTGGGGAGAATACTACAAGAGCAACAACATCAACGACTTTGTCTGGGTCTTCCTTATCTCAGGGTCCGCCCCCGCATCACACTTTGTTGGAGGGTACACGGGAGCCTCTAGCGAAAGGCAGCCCCCGATGTACTTCCGCCTCGGAGGTGGGACCCTAAAAGGGGTGAGCAAGCCCGGCGACATAGTTTGGAGCAGAGTCTATGTGATGAACGGGGGGCTCCATGTCGACATGGGTCGGGCAACAGTAGTGGATCTGCCAGAAGAAGAGACCGAAAGGAGGCTTCTAGCCACAACCCCCCAGTGGCCCATCATGCACGCGGTGCTCCACGGCGTCTCCAGGGACCAAATGATGGCGAGGCACAAGTCCAACCATATCAATGTGGTGTACGCGCCGGACCCTGAGACTTCTGATAAAGCTCTAGCCGTAAAGGCATCAATGTTCCACACCCTAGGGGTAAGGGTCCATCTCTGCGGCGTTCAAATAGGATAGGAGGTTAAAAAAAGGGAAAAAGTGGCGATTTTAAGCTGCTCACTAAAATTCTTGAAAAAAAGTACCATAACAGGCAGACACTGCTAGCTCAAATATATGAGCAATAAGGAAGACACTCCAAAAGTAGCAAATGGATTACAGCAAATCCCGATAAAGATCATGCTTCTCTAGAGGATATAGAATACCAAAAGAGTGAATACTGCACGTGCGGAACGATTATACGATATTTTTGAGCAAGCTAATTTACAATAATTGAGAATGATTTTAAAGACGTCGTTAACTTCATCCTGAACTAAATAAATTCACATGAAGTTAAAATAGAAGGCGCACGATTGGGCGGATATAATGAAGAGTTATCGTCTAATATTTTTGGTGGACTGGGGGGGATTTGAACCCCCGACCTCTCGGATGCGAGCCGAGCATTCATACCGCTGAACTACCAGCCCATAGCAACAATTGTTAATAAACGACCCCCATTTAATCCTTTACCCGGGATATTTATTCACGCGAATTAAGCTTTGCAGAAGTAAAAGAGGAAAAAATAGTGGACCTTCTCTCTCAGATAAAGAATATCGATATTTCCTTAAATTTATTATTAATTTTTCTTCTCACACCAGCTCGTTGCTAAACTAGAGGTGCGTTTTAGTTTTTCTGCGGATGAATAAACCAAAAATATTTATCATCCTAATTTTTATTGCGCTCACATGCGAGGAAAACCCGAATCTACCTAAAAATAAAACTGAAAATGCTCAGAAAAGATCTCATTCAACATAAAAAAATGTGACCCATAAGATAATAAAAGTGCAAAAACTCCATGGGTATCCTCACGCCGAGGTGAAAAATTCCTATAATCCAGGCATGATGCCGGTCAGGACTTTGTAGTGTGGGTTCTTTCCTCGGTCTCATCCCTTCGGATTAACAATATATCCACGCCGTCACCGGAGACCACGTCCCTGGCCACAGCGGACCTGATCGCATCCAGCGCAAGCTTGGCTCCAGCCTCTAGATCCATTGACTCAGAGTATTTGGCCTCTACCAATCCCATCGCGATAGGCGCACCACTCCCCGCGGTGATGAAGGGGTCAGGTATCAGGCTCCCCACAGGGTCCATGGAAAAGAGCGTTGGACCGTCAATGTCGACTCCCCCCACTACAGACTCCATGAGTAGAGGCATCATTCGCCTCTGGAAAAGCATATTTGAGATCAATTTAGCCATTGACCTCACAGTTATCTCCCGGTTGTGCTCTAAGTCATATAAATTAGCGTAAGCGGTGACTTCCCGGGTCATTGCTTGCATATCAGAGACCAGCCCCGCGAAGGCTAGTCCCATATTCGGGGTGATCTGGAACACTTTCTTCCCGTGCCTGCTCGCCACCATCCGACCCCAGCTCACCCGCTTCTCCGCGGCCAGCACCACACCGTCGCTGCACCTGAGGCCCACCACGGTGGCTCCTTGTATGTTCTGATAACCCATATCTGCCAACCACCAGTTAGAAAGAGAGGGCAGATATAAAGGATATTCTGAGGAACCGTGTCCAGACTGCGCCTAAAGTACCACAGTTACACCCTAAAATCGTGGAGAAAATCTGATTTTGCAGGTCAGAACATGATTGGTAAAATAGTGGCATTCCCATCCGTCAAAATTTTTTCATACCTGCCCCGTTAATGCATTAAATAGAGAACCGAACCAATCAGCATATTATGAAATATTAGATATCAATTAACTTTGTATTATCGAGCCATCAACAAGGGCTCAACCACCCCGTTTCAGACGGTATACCAAGCTCTCCTTACGGTCTCGGTTCCACTCGATCTCGAATCCCAACGCCTCGAGGACTGGCACGGGCTGCTTGACCCCGAGTCTTTTCAACATAACCCTCACGGCATCGAACTTCATATCAGATGCTCCTCCAAGTGCCTTAAGAGTCTCCTCCTTCTTCTCCCGGGAGATTAGCACTCCCCCTAGATCGAGAAGATTCTCCTCACGATACATCATTCTGACCTCTGACTCTGTGAGTCTCATCTTCCGGGCAACATCATCCACAATGATAACCCCCCCACTAGACTTCACTTTTGAGGGGGGGGCGGATCGGAGGAAGGGGGGAGAAGTGCGTTGTACCTCCGGGATGAGGAGGTTCTCCCCCGTGGAGTTTGCACTCAGCATCCCCCCCTCGACGTCCCCTCTAAGCTCTAGCCTATAAGCCCGTCCCACTTTTAACGGGAATATTACTGCCACTGAAAGTGCCCACCCCTTCAACTGTAACAACCTTGAAATGACCAATTCGATGAGTGCCCCCCGGTAACCACTCCGGTTACTAGGTCTCCATTCCACGACAAGCCTCGATACCCCGCCGGACCTCGAGACTCTGCTCTTCCCAAGTTTATCCATTGCGTCCTCTAGTCTACCATCACTGCCATTGTAACTAACCTCGAGCCGTTTTCCATGGGCAATCACGGCTATCGTGAGGGCAAAATTGTACTCCTTCAACAGGTCATGGGACTCAGGCTCATTAAATTCTGCCAGTATCTTCTCATCATCGAGATCAGCATAGAGACTCTGCTCTAGCTCGAGGGTAGAGATCCCAAGCCGGAAGGCAGTGTTGGCCATGACCCGGTTCCTTCCCTTCTCGGTGGCGACAACTGTTCGACCCGCATCGCCGAAGAGCGCGTTCCTTGCCTCGAGGGGAGATATAACCTCCCTGCTCTCGAAGGCACACCTCTCCTCCAGAAGTGAGGAAAGCCCCCTAACTAACTTATAGTTGTATCCCAGCTCCTCACATCCCGAGACAGCCCCTCTCAGCTCTCTCCGAGCCTTTTCCACGGAATCTCGGTACACTGAGATTAGGGTCTTCGCGAGGCCCAGCTCCTCCTCAGAGGCATAAATAGGCTTCATGGTTCCCTTCCTCCGCCTTACCCGGATATGTTCAGAGTCGAGCATCATTGCTTCCGCCTCCTGCTGGCCCGAGTCTCAGCGGTCCCCATCGAGACGAGCTCCACAAGCTTCGCCTTTTTTCCTCCCTTCTTCCTGAGCACCCTCCCGAGGCGTTGGATAAACTGTCTTCCACTTCCCGTCCCGCTCAGGATGACTGCAAGAGAGGCGTCTGGGACATCCACCCCCTCGTCTAGGACTTGGCTCGTCACCACTCGTAGGTAACGCCCCTCCTTGAACCCCGCCAGGATCTCTTGCCGCTCCTCTCTTGGTGTCTGATGGGTGATTGCTGGGATCAGCATAGACCGGCTGACGCGGTAAACCAACTTGTTGTGCCGGGTGAATATGATGGCTTTCTCGTCCTGGTTCTCCTCTAGGAGCCCCTTCAGATAAACCACCTTGCTAGATGAGTTCTGGGCAAGGTCCATCGCCCTATTTCTCGCGAGGAGTGCCCGTCTCGCTTCAGGATCCCTTCCGGTCCTCTGCACGAATCGCTGGTAGTCCTTTGCACTCCGGATCTTTATGCCCCGCCTCTGGAGATAGCCTCTGTATTGCGAGAACCTCCGGTCATACTCCAGTTGCTCCACCTCAGAAAGGGGCACTCGAACAGTGCAGACCGAGTAGTCAGAGAGGTGCACCCCAGCCAGGTCATCCACGAAGGTCTCATATACCAGCTCCCCAACCATCTCCATTATGGCATCCGCCGCACCCTCTTTCTTGCTCAAGGTCGCGGTGAGGCCCAAACGGTGGGGTGCAGTATACATGAACCCTATTCGTCTATAGCTCGGGGCAGGGAGGTGATGAACCTCGTCCAGAACAATAAGACAGAATCTGTTCCCTATGGTAGGGGCCTGGATAGCAGCTGAATCATATGTGGATACGGTGATGGCTCGTACATCCCTATGCCCTCCCCCCAAGACGCCCACATCGATCCCGAAAGCCTCCTTTAGCCTCTCCCTCCACTGATCTACGAGGACTAGGGTTGGAACTACAACGAGAGTGGCCTTACCCAGCTCCTCGATTGCCTTCAACGCCAGCACTGTCTTCCCAGCGCCGGTGGGAAGAACCACCACCCCTCTGCGTCCGGCCTGCCTCCAAGCTCTTAGAGCCTCATCCTGGTAGTCTCTGAGCTTGAAGTTAGAGGAAAGAGGGCTAAGGGGTAAGTTTGCCACGGCCTCATCCCGAAACTCCACACCTTTCGAGGCCAGGCGTTTGACGATCACGTCGTGCAGGTGAGCAGAGGCACGATAGTTGCCGCTACTGGCATCGCGCACACCAAAGGGAATGGCTCCGCCCTCCGCAACTACTGTTCCCCGCTCAAATCTAAGGACTATCAATCTGACTCTCCTGAAGCATCAAAGGACCATCAAGCCCCGGGGGAATATAGATTTCACGCCATCAGTCGATGTATGGGTTCCTGAGCCCGGTCCCTTTTATCCGGATGCGAGCGCCGTTTTCCATGGAATCTACCCGGATAGTTGCACCTGTAAAGATCTGGGCCAGCTCAACAGCGGTCTCAGTGTGCTTCGTTAGCTGACTCACGGTGAAATCCGACTCTCCTTCTGCAAGTGAGCACCAGAGGATCAGGTTGTCACCTGTAAAGCGGTCCACGGCGGCACCGGATCTAACCTCATATAGAAATGCATCTACTGCTTCCTCCCCAACCTGTTCTGCTGGCTTCCCCCTCTCCCCCATTGAGCTTGATCCAATGAAGATGCCTGGGCTCTCACTAACCCACAGGCAAATGACGCTCCCTGGAGACAACGGCGATTCCCTGCCTAATTTAACCCTGACATCAATGTGGGCATCCATTCCAGCCGCCCTCAACCGGGCTTTGGCCGCGCCCATTTGTCTTTCAGCAACGTGACCCGGGAGTTTACCGCAGATCGAGACGCCTTGTTCGGCTGAGACTCTTTGACCTTTAGCAATCAGCGGGGCAAGACTCTCCACAGATTTAAAATCTGCAGAAACAAGCCCACCACCCTTAGGATAAAAACCCTCTCTCTTCACGGAGAGCGATCCCTGGAATCCCATTGACTCTAAAGCGGCCCAGGTCACGTTCTCCATGATAGGCATCGGAGGAGACCATCTGACATTAGTGCCCCCATGGACCACAAGGCTTGTGGGAGCTCCTGCAAAAGCGGTAAGGGGGGTTAGACACTGGAGCAATAGGGTAATGCTACCTGCTGTACCAATATCAACCTCGAAGTTTCCACCCGAAATGGGGCCGGGCAGGAGCGTTATCTCTGAGGATCCGATTCTCAGACCTGTAGCCTCACCCTTGCACATTAGGGCAACAGCCTCTGCTGTCTTGAGGTGTTGAGGTCTAAGGCCGGGACGACTCCTCCCTTGTCTGATGTTGTGGACCCTCGTCGGAACTCCCAACAGAGCGCTGTAACTCAGCGCCATCCGGAGGATCTGACCGCCCCCCTCCATCATTGAACCATCCACCTCGATTATGAGTAATCCTCCTAGGTCTGAGAACCGCCGCAGAACCGAGTAATCCACTCAATGACGACCCTGCTGGCGTTAGAGAGGAGGGCCTCGGTGATATTAGGGACGCCACAGATCAACAGCTGTACATCCCTCGTGGCCTTGGTGATTTTACACACCTCAGCGTCTCGATATGGATAGATGGCCACCAGCTTCTTACCATCCTCAATAACGGGCTCCCCCCCACCCAGAACAACGGGCGTCGCCATCCCAATCCCAAGGAACTCCTCCCCTACAGCAGCTTCCCTCAGGTAGAGAGTGCCTGAGAGCCTCTCCTCGTCGAAAGCCGCAAGAGGAATCGCGGACTCGACCGAAGCAAGATTGTAGACGTCAACAAAGGTGTTTATCATAGGGAGCCGGCGACCCCTCAGCACTCTTCTGAGGAGCGCTTCGGAGGCAGGCCTGATTTTTGTGGGGTCCACCCCTACCCTCCAGAAAAAGTCCCTATAGGCCCTGAACCGGGGATGCTCTCGGAGCTGGTCCAGTGTCCATCTCGCCTGCGCATTCGCTATGACCTCGATCTTGAATGCCTCAAGCTCAACAGACTGGCGGTGGACTTCGACGTCTTCCATCCTGATTGTTTTGGCGCGAAGCCCAGGGAACCTTGCAGCGAGTTTGGGGGAAACTTGAAGCCACATGTTCAATCATCCTGCAATTCTTTAATCATGAACGCGGCCGGAGTCTAACTTTGCAAGGTCCCTGATCCTACCCTCACCGTCGATCTCCTGGAGGTACCTATAGACCTCAGCTGGGACAAGGGATTCCCAGTCCTCCCCTGAGAGTATTCTCCGCCGAATCTCCGTAGCCTCGTATTTATTCCTCATGTAGAAATCGATCCCTTTTACTTCGTAATTGGCCTCAATCAAGAGCCTCCGAGTGAGAGGCTGGTTAGTATAGACCACATTGAAACGGGGCGTCTGTGACTCGACCTGGGAAACCCAAACCCTGTGGGTAGGGGCATCTGGAATGGGGATGAGCATATACTTTTCCATAGGCACGTCCGAGGCGGCCAGTGTTTTCCCAATCATCTCGAGACGCTCCCCTGCAGTGAAAGGATTATCTGGCTCGTGGCTCATCTGAGCGCTCCCCACCACGATGAGGAGCTCCTCCGATTCCTCAAGTATCTTTTTTATTGCATGGAGGTGGCCAAAATGGAATGGTTGAAACCTTCCGACAAAAAGGGCTGTTCTAAACAATAGTTCTCGCTCCGGATTCATTGAAAAAATGACATATGGTTTATTTAACGTATCTCCCAAATCCGAGGGGCTCGGGGTATAGGGTCAGTTATATAACCGAGATATGTAAACCGTCATTACACAGTTGGGATTCACAGATGGACGACTTTGGAGACCTCACACTTCTCCACCAAAGCTGGGAGGATATTGAACGCCTCTCCGAGGAGCTCGCCCAGAAGATCATGGAGAGCGGATTCTGTCCTGACATCATAGTCGCAATTAGCAGGGGAGGCTTTAACCCTGCACGTATACTCTGTGACCAGCTAGGCATAAGACGGTTGGCAAGTGTCCAGGTTGAATTCTATTCAGACATCCACAATTCGGCCAAAAAACCTAAGATAGTCTACCTCCTGAACGCCGATGTTTTAGGGAAGAGCGTTCTGGTGGTTGACGACGTGTCTGACACTGGGGGCTCTCTTCAGGTGGCGAAAGACCACGTGTTCGGTAAGAGTCCGAGAGAACTTAAGGTAGCGACCCTCCACCTCAAACCCTGGACTAGTTTCATACCGGACTACCATGCAGCAGAAACAAAAGCTTGGATCGTGTATCCATGGGAACCTGTCGAGAGCGTTAGGTCCATGGCAGCAAAACTCAGGGAAAAGGGATGTTCAGACCAAGAGATCAGGGAAAAACTTCTTAAATTGGGCTTCAACCAAAAGACCCTGAAACGGATTTAACTACTCGAACAACGGGATAATACTCAAATGTGCTCCCCATAAAATTATCCTATTTGTCACAATCTAACTGTTTAACGTTCACTGTACGTGAGCATCACATCATGGAAACTAGAGTTGTTAGTGCCGCGAGTTAGATGGGACCCGCTCTAGGTGAAGATGTTCCATCCCTAATTAAAATCTCAATCATCTAAAAAACATATTTTGAAATGTGATCGCATGTATAAACAGATGAAATTTACTGAAATTTCCAAGTTAACAAAATATTTGGAACAAACAGTTCACAAATAGCGCGATAGATTATCTAACGATCTCTCTACTCCGATGTCCAATAATATAGGTTTTTATGCAGTACCAAATATAAGCCCCTGCGGCATAAGAAGTTCTGATTCTAAATGGATGAGGACTCTCTACAAGGCTACCGGGGGAGACTCAAGGTGGCCCTCAAAGCCATCGGAGCTGGAATTGGGGACTTTGTCAAGGTAGAGTCCCAGAATACTATATACGAAGGCTCCCTGATGCCCCGCCTTGAGAGCGATGATGAACATCACATCGTCCTTAAACTTAGAAACGGATATAATTTAGGGGTCACCTTCAATGCTTTAACGCGGGTCAAGCGGATAGGTGAAGCAGATAAGCCCGAGTTCAGCCCTCCACCCCTCCCAAGCATAAAGAAGGGGCTCCCTCGGGTGAGTATTGTTAGCACCGGAGGCACCATAGCAAGCAGAGTTGACTATACCACGGGGGGAGTCCATGCTGCTATCTCATCTAGGGACCTCCTCAGCATAGTCCCAGAGCTCTCCGATTTCGCTGCCGTCGAAGCAGACATCCTCTATAGCGTCTTTAGTGAGGACATCAATTCTCGCCACTGGACTGGTATGGCAACGATGGTATCGGAGAAGGTCAACGCTGGCGTGGCAGGCATCGTCATAACCCACGGAACCGACACTCTCGGATACTCTGCTGCGGCCCTCAGCTTTTCCCTGAGGAACCTGCCAATCCCCGTCATCCTTGTGGGCTCCCAGAGGAGTTCAGATCGACCCAGCAGCGACGCTGCCACAAATCTCGTGGGGGTCGTCACCGCTGCTGTAAATGCACCCTTTGCCGAGGTTGTCCTAGGAATGCACGAGACTACATCAGACACCGGCGTTGTGTTCCATAGGGGTACCAAGGTAAGAAAGCTACACACCAGTGCAAGGTATGCGTTCCAGTCTGTAAACGTCAGACCCCTCGCTAAAGTGGCTGAGGGAAAGGTGGAGATGTTTGAGAACGATTATCGGAGAAGAAACGACGGCACGCTTAAGATCATGAACGGTTTCGAAGAAAAGACGGGTCTTGTGAAATTCTACCCAGGCCTACAGCCAAATCTTGTGGAGTGGTATGTTGATGAAGGTTACAAGGGGCTGATCCTAGAGGGGACTGGCCTTGGCCATGTTAGTACAAGGCTATTCGAGGTCATAGATAGGGCTATCAAGGCGGGGCTCTACGTTGGGATGACCTCCCAATGCATCTGGGGGAGACTTAATATGAACGTCTACACCACGGGTCGGATGCTCCAACGGCTAGGGGTCGAACCTCTCGGGGACATGCTTCCGGAAACGGCCTACGTGAAGCTGATGTGGGCCCTTGCTAACTCAGAAGACCTAGAATCGGCTAAAGTGCTGATGCAGAAGAATATCGCAGGAGAGTATTCGGATAGGACACTTTACACGGGGAGGTTCGGCTGATGGATTATGGTAAGCTGGGGCTTAAAGTAGGCCTCGAGATCCACCAGGAACTGGCTACAGAGCATAAGCTCTTTTGCAAGTGTCCCCCCACGCTCTTTAAGGAAAAGCCTGAGTACACATTTCTCCGCAGGCTTAGGCCGAGCCAGAGCGAGTTGGGGAAGGTTGACCCCGCCGCCCTCTTTGAGTTCATTAAGGGGAAGACAATGCTCTACGAGGCAGACCGTGCCACCAGCTGCTTTGTTGAAATGGACGAGGAACCCCCAGGACCTTTGAACCTTGAGGCCTTGGACATTTGCCTCACATTCGCCCTCATGTCTGGTTCCAAGCCCGTAGACGAGGTGCACGTTATGCGGAAGATCGTGGTGGATGGCTCCAACACTACTGGTTTCCAGAGGACCTGTATTATCAGCGCGGGCGGCTCCGTAGAGTCCGATGGTAAGACGTATAGCATCCAACATGTGGGCCTCGAGGAGGATGCCGCTAGGAAGGTTGCCGACGATGGAAAGGTAAGCCACTACAGGATCGACAGACTCGGGATACCTCTTATAGAGGTTGCTACGGATCCAGATATCTACTCCCCAGAGGAGGCGGAGAGGGTAGCCCTCGCGATCGGACAGATACTAAGGGCCACAGGGAAGGTGAGGAGAGGATTAGGCTCCATCCGACAGGATGTTAACATCTCCATAGCAGATGGTGCCATTATAGAGATCAAAGGAGTCCAGGAACTGAGCCTCATTTCCAAGGTTGTAGAGTTTGAGGTCCAAAGACAGGTGGCCCTTCTTAGGCTGACCGACGCATTGGCTGTTCGAGGCGTCAAGAAGGGGGACCTAAAGAACAACATTGTTGATGTCACAAGTCTCTTCAAAGGGTCTAAAAGTCATATCCTAAAGACTGTCTTAAAAAAAGGGGGAAAGGTCCTAGCCGTCAAGCTCCACGGTTTCGCCGAGATAGTGGGCCACGAGCTCTGCCCTGGCAGGAGACTAGGAACGGAGATGGCGGACCACGCTCGTTTCCATGCTGGGGTAAGAGGGATATTCCACACTGATGAGCTTCCCGGCTATAACATATCAGAGGGGGAGGTCCAATCTCTGAGGGACCGAATGATGGCTAAGTCATCGGACGCAGTCGTTATAGTCGCTGATGAGGAGAAAAAGGCACATAAGGCACTCGAGGCTGTTCTCGATAGAGCTAAACAGACACTCTATGGGATTCCCCGAGAGACTCGCTCAGCGAACCCCGACGGAACTAGCTATTTTACAAGACCCCGCCCCGGAGCAGCGAGGATGTATCCCGAGACCGATATTGTCTGCATCCCAATTACATCAGAAAAGCTGGAAACCCTAGAGGCTAGGCTTCCAGAGATGCCAGAGGATAAGTTGGCGAGGCTAAAGGCCGATTACGGTATAAATGAGAAGCTAGCGAAACAAGTGATGAACTCGATCTACTCAGAATTCTTTGAGGCACTAGCGGGGAAAGGTCTTGGCGATCCTACGCTCATCGCCGTTACCCTCACAGAAACTCTGAGGAGCCTGCAGCGAGACGGGATTCCAATTAAGAGCCTCAGAGAGCATACGATTATGGGCATCTTCACTCTTGTCAATAAGAGGGGGACAGCCAAGGAGTCAATCCCCGAGCTCATAGCTTGGCTGGCCTTAAATCCAGATAGGACGGTTAAGGAGGCCCTTAAAGCCCTCAGTCTTGGTATGATAGGTATGGAAGCTCTACGGGAGCGGGTTATGGCGAAGGTTTCAGAGAATGAGGGACTGGTGGAACAGAGAGGGATGAAGGCGATCGGGCCCCTGATGGGGATGATGATGGTAGAGATCAGGGGGAGGGCCCGAGCAGAAGACGTTCAGACCATCCTACGGGAAGCCATCCAAGCAAGGATTAAATGATAAACAGTGAGGCAGCGATAGGCTTTTGTCTCAGGCACCTACTTCGCACGGCACAAAGAGGAGGGTTCCAAAGGTACCTACTTAGATCACTAGAGTTTCTTACTCGAACTTTAGTTCTCTATAATTCAAGCTAGACTTACACGGTGTATACTCTCTGGCGAGGAGAATTAGCAGATTTATGCTTTTGGAACAGCTTGTAAGGAGATTCTTACTGTACTTTTTTCTGCGCTCAAGCCTGCTGAACACTGACTTAGTGAAGGCTAGGAGTGCCTCGGAGCCATTATCTCTACTAATTATCCTACAAAACAGCCACAATTACGTCTGATTTCGTGAGCCCTTCTTGCAAAGGGATTAGACAAAATCTAGGAATCTGTTACAATCAATTCCGCTTTAATATATCCATAACCATTCTCCACTATAATTGTAGGCCCTCTTCTCAACCAAGGAATTCCTTTATCTCATAATCAGCCGCCTTGATCTAGGACCAAGATGCACGCGACTTTTTTCCGAGCTACGACGGAGTCAGGTGAAACTCGTTTTATTAACTTACTAACAGGTTATTGAGTGACTATGATCGATCTCAGGAAGATCCGGGAACAGTTCCCCATTACAGAAAAGAAGGTTTACCTTGCCCATGCCTCACGGGGACCAATACCGAAATGTGGAGCTGAGGCGATCCAGAAATATCTATACTCTGCGATGCATTCTGGGCTAACTCTAGTGGATGCCGGAGTTCCCGAGGATGGGGGTAGAGCTCTCTTCGCTGAACTGGTTATGGCCGAAAAAGAAGAGGTCGCCTTCGTTGAGAATACCTCTGTAGGGCTAAACATAGCGGCCGGAGTCGTCGATCCTTACAAAGGATCTAATATCGTCACAACCGACTATGAGTACTCATCGGTTATCTATCCATTCCTCCGCAGAGAACCTGGCGTCAAAGTTAGGTTCGTGGAGAATGCCGAAGGGAGGGTACTCCTCAGCGACATCGATGAGGCAGTCGATGACGAGACTGTAGCAGTGGTGGTAAGCCACGTCCACTGGCTCAACGGGTTCAGGCACGATCTCAGGGCCCTCGCAGAGATAGCCCACGAACATGGAGCGTATCTCATAGTAGATGGAATACAGTCTGCAGGTGTTATGGAGATAGACGTGCGAAGAGCGGGGATTGACTTTTTGGCTGCTGGCTGTTACAAGTGGCTCCTCAGCCCACCAGGATCAGGGTATCTTTACGTTCGAAAAGAACTGATCGATGACTGTGATCCCCCGCTAACAGGTTGGAGATCGACTTCTGGAGTGAAGGATCGGAATCAACTGACCCTGAGGTTTCCGGATGATGCAAGAAGATTCGAGGTAGGTGCGCCAGCGTATATCAGCCTCGTCGCAGCTACAGAAGCAATGAAGCTCCTGCTGGACGCGGGGAAAAACTTTATCGAGAAGAGGGTTCTGATGCTCACGGGGCGCCTCGGAGACTCTCTTAGGGAAATGGGGCTCAAAGTTACAACGCCGGAAGAAGCCTCGTTCCGATCAGGCATACTGAATTTCCAAGTTCATCATCCGCAGAGAGTTGTTGATGCGTTAAAGTCAAAGGGGATTTTTCCCTGTGGGTCTAGGCCTGACTGGGCTAAGTGCTCGCCGATTTTCCACTCCACGATTAGGGTTGCTCCCCATTTTTACAACTCGGTAGAGGAGATCGATGCTTTTACCGAGGGAGTAAGAAAGGCCATTGCCTCTAAGGAATAGGTCTAGAACTCAAGGGACTTGGGCTTGTCCTTATATCTCCGCACCAGAGCTCTGTAAGCATGCCAAAAGTATTCAACCACCTTTTCGCATTCAGTCACGTTGAATGATTTGAGGTTTAACTCCATCTCCTCATCCATAATCCTTACGGCCTCATCAGTGAAGACCACTGTCCCATCCCCGGTCACTCTCTCTATTCCCTCCAGCTTCTGGGCCTCTGCATTCATTCCAATGGCCTCATCCAGAGTAATCTCTTCGGGGAGTACGACCTCAGCACCGTTCGCGTTCAGCCTAACAGGGAATCCCCCCTGTAGCCCTGCTGGCCCCGGGCAGTGACGGATCTCCCCGGTATCTCCAAGGATGGCCATCATATCCCCAACGGCGATAGAGGCTGTGTAATGCTGGTCTGCGATTGGGCTTTTCCTCCCTTTTGATCTTGACTCTTCCACAGCTGCTGATAGTATCTCTATAGGATCCCAACGGTCCGTCACGATGCTACCCCCTGCAATCACCTTCAGGAAGTACATGGATTTTGGGGGAGCAATTTTCCGCCTAAGGAGATGATAAGTAGCGAAATCAGCTACCAAATAGACCTCAACATCTTTGATATGAACCCCGGTCTTGGCGCTAACGACCCTCCGCATAGGCTCAATTATGTGGGCGAAATCACCTATACCAGTGGTTGGCGCCAACCCAGCTCCAGCTAACATAGGGCTGATAATCTCACAGGGATCATTGGTAAATAAAACGTGGGCGTCGGTACCCGAGGCCTTGACCGCCTTCATGAGTCTGTAAAGCAATAGCAATCTGAAGGGAAGCGCCAAGCTATAACCCACAGGTCCACCTTCCCCAAGCCTCTTAGCAACGTCCCGGGGCAGATCCGTATGGAACCTCCAGAAAGGATAAAGGTCGGCTGAGTTGAAGACCATATCTGGTTCCACCTCGCTTAAAATTCGAGTTGTCTCTTCAACGTTGTTCAGATCGATCTTTCTGTACGAGATATTCGGATAGAGGCCCTGAGCAGCTGCCCCCATCGCGACCTGGGCAGCTTTCTGTTTACCTTTCGCCTCGTCGCGGCAAGCTACAATGATCTCGTCCACGCCGGCCCTAGCCAGAGTATGGAGGATCTCCCCCCCAAGGATTCCGATGCCTATCTTGAGAACCTTTCCAGCCATTTAGGTAAGAATATTTTCCACGGTATTTAACGGATATTTGCCATTTACAGCGCGCACGGATACGACGAAATTAAGGCTGTCCCCGGGTTATCAATCATGGCTTGATACATCATAGAACCCCGAGAAAGTATCCTTATTTCTACTCCCGCTTTCCAAACTCTGCAAAGCTTTAAACAAATCCACCTTAGAGGGTAAAGTAAGGTTTCTAAAGGTTCAAAGTGTAATATCAACGCAGATACATTACCTATCAGGAGTAACATCCCTAAGAGAAGCCCCCCCTCAAAACTATAGAGAACTCTGGAGAAATCCCCCAGATATGATGTCAGAATCTTCATGAATGCAATCATGAAAGCCAACACAAATAGAGAGAGATCGCGGCATATCCTATGAAGTCCCTGAAATTAGTCATTATCATCCATGTAGCCTTATCCCTCTGAAGAGAAATTTAGAAAACCACGTAAGTTGAGCTTTTTCACCGGGATACACTTGAAAAACGGGATATAGAACTTTGAACAGGTAATAGCGCCCGCGCCGTTATAGTATTATAATCTAAACCGAAAATATTATCGTTTATACCATTCAGATGTGTTCCTATGGAGCGTCCACCATTTCATCTCAAGGTTAGGATAGGGGACATGGAAATAGAGCTAGGCGGGAACAAGGAGGAAGTCATGTCCACACTCGATGACCTCTCTAGTATCGTCCAGAAGGTAACCACCGCCTTTGAGGTTGATCGCCCCGACCTCCCGCGGAAGCTACTGGATTATCCTAAAATCAGCTGGACTGATAAGTGCGGTGCCGCCGTAGTAGCTCTTCTCACTACAGATTGGGGTAAAAATCCCCGAACCATCTCTGAGCTCAAGAAAGCGATGGAGGCTAACGCGATCTTCTTCCCTAAAGGCACCCTCTCCCCAGTCCTAATTTGGCTAGTTAAGAAAGGCAGAATCAGGCGATGGAAGGATGATAAGAAGGGCTATCTATATGTCATAAAAGAAACCGAGAGGATGTAATGACCGGCATCTCAATCTCCATCAAGACCCCATTTGGGGAGATAAACGTCAGCGGAGACACAACTGAGGAGGTATTGGATGCCCTCTCGAAGCTAAATCAAGACTTTATAATGGAGGTAAATAACAGGATCTCAGAGATTTTAGTGACTCAGGCGAAGGACGACCTCAAGGGGATAATTGATATCAGGCTTAAAGGCCCGATCATTGTCACTAAGGCGAAACTATCTCACTATGCGTCAATTGGCCTCATCCTCTACGCCCTACAAGAACACCAATCTAGTTCCAGGGAGATCACCAAGAGGCTGGCGGCGAGTGGAAAGCAGGTCACAGTCCCCGCTAGGCTCCATGAGATGAGGAAACGAGGCCACATCTTCAAGCCGGTGGATCGGGCTCCCTACTACAAACTATCTACAGAAGGTGTAAAGTGGATCGAGGAAAAGGTCCTGCCTCCCCTGAAGAAGAAATAGTTCAGAGCCCTCTTTTATCGAGCCTCTCTTTTAGGTTCTGAACCATCATCAGGATTCCCTTGAGTACCTCCTTGCTATCACAGAAGTAGGACCGAACCCTAAACGGCGCCCGCTGTATTAGATCTTTATCCAAGAGTTTCGCGACTGCCCTCTCGGTCGCCTTGACTGTTAGGTTCACCTCTCCTGAGATTTCTCTGACTGTCATGGTCTTCCCTGTTCCCAAGAGATGGAAGAAAATAATGTTCTGGCTGGGGGCCTTGCCGAGCCCGATAACGGCCTCCATCTTCAGGTTAAGCTTTTCCAGTTTCTCTTCGGACATGAGATCAAACACCCGATTCGTTCTTTATAACTCTGTACAACTTCATGAGTATGTCGTAGGGGTTTACCGCTGAAAGGTAGCCTGCAGAGCCCTGGGTTACCAACCCTTTATCTTTCATCTCCGAGAGTCTTGCCCTAACTGTCGACGGTTTCAGCTTGGCGCCCTTAGCAATCTGGGAGGGTTTGAGAGGCGTACCTTGGAAAGTAAGGTAGCTAAGCACTTGAAACGCCGCAGTGTCTAGCTTCAGCCCGTCCAACTCTTCCCGGCTCACAGTTTCACCTGTCCAGATATCTCTCCAGTAGCTTCACTATGATGGGCCCCAGCTTGTACCTGTAGACTCCCCGGGAGACCCTTTCCACGAGCCCCTTGTTGTTCAGGTTGAAGAGCGCAATGTTCACGGCGTTCACCGTAATCCCCAGAGCGTCGGCGACCTCCTGAGACGATAAAGGTTCCCCCTTCTCGATCAGGTAGATGAGGACCTGACGCTGGCTCTCAGCCCTCCTCAGCCCATCGAGCTCTTTGGAACCCATTTCAAATCCCGCAGTGGTTTAATCTCGGCGTATCGCGTTCGTGAATAGATCGGAGACTATCTCAGTGAATGGAACCTTAGACTTGTAGGATCTATCCCTCTCCTGGGTGACATACTTTTTCGATAGCAGGGCTCTCAGCGCGGGTCTCACAGTCCCGGGGGAGATCCCCGTCTCCTGGGCTATCTGGGTCGGGCTCGCAGCCCCCTCGAACGCGAGGTAGACCAGAACCTTGAACTGGCTGCTTTTCGGGCTGAGCTCCTTCAACGCTTTTTCCCATATCTTCGACAATGCAATCCCCTATCTCTCTCGTTTCTCAAGGGCCTCGACACGGTCCATAAGGCCGAGAATGATCCCCGCTAAATCCGGAGTGTAGCTTCCCCGCCCCTCCCTCTTCAGCTTCCCTTCGTCGCAGAGCTTCGCGTATGCCGCTTTCACGGAGTTGTATTTCGCCCCCAGTTTCTCGGTCATCTCGCTGGGGCCCAGGCTCGGATCTGCGAGGAATGTCCTGAAGACCTGTTCTTTGAGAGAATAATCTTGTTTCATGGTGTACATCCTATTTTTCCTATTCTTCTTATTAACTTTACTTTTGGGGTGACGACCGAGTCCGGTAAGACGAGGGTGTTTTCTGAGCGTGTTAATTTCTTACTTTATATATAAAACGCCATTTATCGGAAATTACGCTCGTAATGATCATAGGGTTTAAATATGAAGGAAAAAAGTGTTGTACATATTCATTCTGAGGTTGATGAGAGGTGCTAACAGATAGGGAAAATGCGGGTGTTGAAATGGACATCCTCAACCACAATGCGCGTCCGAATCTGTATTTATTGATAAGAAACCTTCTCCTCGATGAGGTGACAAATCAGATCGAGGAAGATTTGTACGTAGTTAAAGAGTTAGCTAAGATGATCAGAAAGAAAATCTCTATTCACTCCGCAACGAAGAGGGATCCCTTCAACGAGGTAGCGGGGGTGGACGCCGGTAGTCATATACTTCCCCTCGCCTCTAGGCGCTTTGCAGTAATTAGCGCCCTTGTCTACACTCTCCCTTCTGGAGAGCGTTTCTTCCGTGAACCTGAGTCCTTCTGTTTTCCATACCGTATTGAGGGGGGACAACTGGGAGGAATCATAAACATTCGGCGGGAAGCAAAACTGTATGAGACCGCGACACAGTATGTTGAGGGTGATCCGGATGTCCGTCTCATCTTAGTTGATGGTCCCCTAGCGTTCAGCAATTGGTGGAACATGGTTGGGGGCGAGGCGGATAGAAGCCGTCTCGTAAATGCGGTCAGTGGGTTCCTCAACATTTGTCGAGAGAAAGGAGTATCCGTAGCTGGCGTCATCAAACGCCCCTCGGCTCGGTATCTCATCTATAATTTGGGACTCCAGAGGCTAACGGAGTTCCCAGACGCGTTCCTCCTTCTCCACTGCTTGAGGTCTGGGGAGAGAACCGACATCTTCTCCCCAAGATCCGCGGCAATGAAGTCGGTACAGAGGACACCTTTTATGGACGCTATTGGCCACCCGGTTTACTCATTTTACATACGTCTCTCCAAAGAGTGGGCAATCCCCCCGGTAAGGATTGATCTCCCTGCATTCTGTCTAGGAGATCTGAATGATATTGCTGACTATTGCTATTTCTCCAGCGTCTGGAAGGGCATCCCATTGCCCATAATACGGGCAGATGAGGAAGTAAAGGTCTCGAGGCGGTTTATCAGGGAGGTGTATAAAGACATCGTGGGCAGGGTCGGGAGAACCACAGCAGAGTTGAGCCATCTGGCCCCATATTGGGGTGAAGGACAGTGGATGGGCACATGATCGTCGGATACACGTACAGTAAAACAGGGGAGTACCGGGTTGACGAGATCACTGTGGTTCTCGTCAGGGGTAAGGAACTCGCAAAGGGGGACCTTGTCTACTTCAAGCATCCTAAGAATGGCTCTCCAGTGGTTTATCAAATAACAGGAGTCTACCCCCATAGGAGAGTACGGGAGTATGAGGAAGTCCTCCTTCAAGAGGGGAGGATTTTGAGTGACCCAGAGAGCACAACGATCCACGCCCGGGCCTACCAGTGGGGATGGCTTGACGAGGCTGGGAGCCTTAGACCACTCAGGCACCACATAAGTCCGAACACACTAGTGCGCATCGCGGAGAGAGAAGTCGTGGCTAGATTCACTAAGCCCAATGGCGATTGGAAACTACTTCTAGGCACTGATCCAAGCACTGATCTTGATGTTGAGTTAGGAGTCTATCCGCTTATCCGACAGAGCGCACTCATTTGCGGTGCTGTTGGGACAGGGAAAACAACGACCGCGATTTCCATGGTCGCCAGGGCCGCTAACCTAAATCCCCCTGTTCGGTTTTTCGTGGTGGACAAGGATGGAGAATACTCGAGCCTTATAAAACGTATTGGCATCGACAAAGTGCTCAAGGTCCCATGGATGCGCTTCTTCCAGCCCTCAAATATTCCCTGGGAGGACTACCTCTCTGAGTTCGGGTGGCAGAAGACATGGTGGAACGCTAAGATTCTTGTAAAAGGGTTGAAGATTCTCTATGCCCAGGCATCTCCTATTACTAAGCATAATATAGGCAGGGCGGTGGAGTTCGTGGGAGCGGAATCTCTTGGGTTCAACAAGAAGGCGGACGAATTCAAGCAGTACCAACAGCAAGTACTAAACGCCATTGCGGGCTCCAAGCTTATACCAGACGGGGACTTGATGCCTCTTGACCCAGTGGAGCTCCTCAAGGATCGCCGCATTGTAATTATGGACATCTCTAGCGGCAAGGACTCATGGTCCCAGAAGCATCTTGTTGTCGCCCAAGTTCTCCGGAGGATCTTCAGTGAAGCCTTAGAAAACCGCAAGTTCGGGTGCGTCGTAATTCTTGAGGAAGCAATGTACTATGCCCCTCAAAGAGGAGTCTTCGATCTAGGAGATAAAGACGTCAGAGGCAAACTCCTCGGAATTGTAAAGGAAATCGCCACCAACGGTGGCAGGAACGGTGTGGGCCTCTGGATAGTCACACAGCGCCTTGCGACGGTAGATAAGACCGTTGTCACCCAATGCGCGAACAATATCATCTGCCATAGCCTTGAAGACTTGGACCGGCAGCGACTCGCCGAGATCGTAGGAGATGAGTTCAGTCGCCTCATAGGGGACCTCCCCCAGGGAGAGGCTATCGTGAAGGGAACCGCTCTTAAATGCCGTTTTCCAATATGGGTTAAGGTCCTCCCAGAGGTTTATCCGGCATCGTCAACGACGACCCCTATGAGTAGGTTCGTCCACATGGAGCTTGCATCCCAAGGAGAGATACCCCATCCCCAGATAACGATAGATGACTAAGCCCTATTTCCTGAGGGCTTTCTCTAGGGCCTTCACAGCAATATTCCCTGCCACGTGGATCGGTGAATCCCCGAAGAAGCGGTCCACCTTTCTAGAAGCGAGGCAGGGATAGATCTGGACAAGGGTGCCAGCCCGGGGCATTGCATCACTGACCTTCGTGCCCGGGAGCTTCTCAGCCATGTAATGAGTGGAACCGCATGGTGCACCCCTCAGGACGTCAACGCAACTCACCTCCCCGTCAACCACAGCTATCTCTAGCTTAGGAAAGCCGAACAACTCCGCGAATGCGTCGATTTTGGGCACTCCCACAGGTGCGAGAGAGCAAAAAGTTCGGGGAAAAACAATTTCCACGCCTAAACCCTCGATCTCGCTCCCGATCTGGCGTTCCAAGCCTTGAGGGAGCCATTCGTAGTCGGCCACTGGTGCGATTACAGTCCCAGTCTCGAGCTTTTCTAGAATGCTGGGGAGAAGGGTGAAGGCTGACGGGCTCTCCCCCATGAACAGGACGAGGTCCCATTTCCCGTTTAGATCTAGGTCATCAACGATCTCTTCGGGTTCCTCGATCAATATCGACAGCCCCCCGGGCATAACCGATTCCTCGATCGTCCACTCCTTCGGCGCCCGGAGCCTCAGATTCTCAAGAATACACTCCCCATAGGAGCCCTGAGTGAAGACGATGACTCTCATATCAAACCCTCAGGGTCCTAGAGATCAAAGAGTTATAAACTCTCTGCGTCGGGGCATATTAAATCGGTGGAGTGGCAGGATCCTAGACATGAGTGGGAGGCGGCTCTATCCAGAGAAACCCTTGGTGGGCGGAGTCCTGATCCAGGATGACGATCGGTATCTGCTGATCAAGAGGGCGGCTGAGCCTGATACGGGCCTCTAGTCCATTCTGGGGGGAGTTGTGGAGCTAGGGGAAAGGGCTAAGGAGGCAGCTATGAGGGAAGCTTTTGAGGAGACGGGGCTAGAGGTGGAAATAGTGGGAGTTCTAGGGGTCGTCGACAAGATCGTCGAAGGAGACGGGAACAGGATCAAGTTTCACTTTGTAATCGTCGACTATCTGGCTTATCCCGTGGGGGGCTCGTTGGAGGCATCCCAGGACGCCTTGGATGTGAGGTGGGTAAGACCATCAGACTTTCAGGACTATGAGATGTCCCCCACTCTAGTTGAGCTTCTGAAGATGAACCGCCTCTACCCCTAACCGAAAAAGCGCGCGCTATCCTTTCACCCCACAGATCTTACACGCCAGCCATGCGTATACTTTGATCGATTCGAGATATTCTTTGACCCTAACATGGTCTAGATTGGTATGGCTGAACCTCTCCTCTGCCGGTCCGAAACCTACCACAGGGGTCCCCTTCCAAGCGTAATAATTTCCGTCTGTACGAAAGGTCCAGAGCTTGGTCTCTGTCTCTTGCCCTAGGGCTTCAGATACAGCTTCCTTCACCTCTTGGACTATGCTATATTCCTCTGGGTCTGTGTAGAAGCCGTTGAAGCCCCTCATTGTTCCTCGTCGTTTTGGTGTCACCACATCAGCATCGAGTTCTGGATCTGCCTCCTTCATCGAGGCGATCAACTCTTCCAGATCCTCTACTAGAGCGATGATGGAGTAGTCTGGGCTGTTTCTACAGTCGATGTGGAAGCTGCACTCCTCGGGCACTACGTTGGAGGTGTCGGGTTTCACAGAAATCTGGGTGATCGAGATGGAGGTCCTTCCGTAGATTGGATGGTCGGGGAGCCTCGGGATGAGCCCTGATCTGATCCTAGAGATGATTTCCGCCGCCTTGTATAGAGCGTTGATGCCGCGTTCTGGGGCGCTCGCATGGCAGCTCATCCCTTTCACGACGATGTCTACTCCTACTCCGCCCCGGTGCCCCAAGGCGACTCTATTCTCTGTCGCCTCCCCTATCACCACGAGGTCCGCGGTGAATCCGCTCTCCTCAATGGTGGCCTGAGTTCCGGCTCCTCCGACCTCTTCGAGTGAGACGGCGGCGACCTTGAAATCTCCTTTTAGTTGGATGCTGAGGTCCTTGATAATCTTCCCCGCCATTACCATGGCAGCAAGGGCTCCCTTATTGTCCGATGCGGCCCTGCCATAAACCACCTCCCCCTCGACTCCGAAGGCTGAGCCGTTCATCAGCTTAGCGGAATACGGCTCATCCATCTTCCCTGGGGGGACATGGTCTAGGTGGCCGTTGAACAGGATGCTCCTACCCCCTCCGACACCTTTGATGGTGCCCATAACGTCGTTAAGACGGTCCACGGCTACCTCGTCGAAGCCCGAGGCCTTCATCTCCTTGGCTGTGATCCTTGCAGCCTTTCTCTCCTCCCCACTTGGACTGGGAGTCTGGATCAGCATCTGTAGGAATAAGATGGCGTTCTCCTGATTTTTCTGGGCAGCCCTTAAGATATCATTTAACATGTCCCTCACATCTCTTTGTTTAGACTTAAAGAAATATCATCTCGAAAGCTTAAAGCAATAAATAGAGGATTTGATATTATACCTATTCTTCCGAGAAAAAGGAAAGTGACCAAGGATGGATAGAAGATTGCTAATAGCCCTAGGTGGCAACGCGATCAAGCGCAGGACCGAGGAAGGGACCACAGCCCAGCAGCTGAATAACGTCACTATCACCTGCGAACAGATTGTCAGGCTCATCGAAAGGCAGGGAGAAGGAGACCGGATCGCAATCACCCACGGAAACGGGCCCCAGGTGGGAAACCTCCTGGTCCAGCAGGAGGCTGGATCGGGCATCGTCCCCGCCCAAGCCTTTGACGTGGTGGGCTCCATGAGCCAAGGCCAGATCGGCTACATGTTCCAGCAGACCCTTCAGAACCACCTAAAAAAAGCCGGTGGTGACTCCATAAACATCCCTGTTGTAGCGGTAATCAATCAAGTGCTCGTAAGTCCTGATGATCCTGAGTTCCTTGACCCCTCAAAGCCCATCGGGAACTTTTTCTCCAAGGAGGAGGCAGTAGAGCTTGCTTGTACCAAAGGATACATAATAGACCCTCCAGCAGGGGAGGAGTATCATGAAAAGAAGAAGGCCGGATTCGTCATTAAGCAGGTTCTTCCCGAAAGTTCGAGTTCCAAGCCCTACAGAAGAGTAGTGCCGTCCCCCGATCCCATCGCAAATGTGGAGGGGAAAACCATCCGGAGCCTCATAGACCAAGGAGTCGTTATCATCGCGTCAGGCGGTGGCGGCATTCCCGTCATGAAGGAGAATGACAATGGCGAGCTCAAGGGTGTGTTCGCAGTCATCGACAAGGACAAGGCCGGGGAGAGACTTGCTGAGGCCATTGATGCCACCGACTTCCTTGTCCTCACAGATGTTGAGCACGCCATGCTCAATTATGGGAAACCCGATCAAAAACCTGTAGGAGAGGTCAGTCTTAAGGAGGCTGAAAGACTCCTCGACGAGGGCCATTTCATGCGGGGGAGCATGGGCCCTAAGATGGAGGCATGCATCCGCTTCATCAAGTGGGGGGGCAGAAGGGCCACCATAACGTCCCTAGATAAGGCCGTAGACGCAATAGATGGGAAGACGGGCACACATATCATTCCTTGATCTCCTGTTTTTGTTTCTCTGAAATTTTTTTATATATTTAATACATTATCTTTCTTGTGAAGTGTTTATGGTTAGCGCCAAGATATTCAAAGATAGAGATATTATCTCTATGAGAGAGTTCAATCGTGCTGAGATCGATTTCATCCTCGACACAGCTGACGATATGGTAAAATTAGAACAATCAGGATCCAACCTCCTCAAGGGGAAGGTCATGGCGGCGCTATTCTTTGAGCCTAGCACCAGAACCCGGCTCAGCTTCGAGTCCGCCATGAACCGGCTGGGGGGGAGCGTGATAGGCTTTGCGACCCCCGCTGGATCCTCCGTGGAAAAGGGGGAATCCCTCGCCGACACCATTAGAACCGTAAGTAGATACTCAGATACCATCGTGATGCGCCACCCTGACGAGATGTCCTCAAGGATGGCCGCCAGAGTTGCCACGGTCCCCGTGATAAACGGTGGCTCGGGTTCTTGGGAGCATCCCACCCAGGCCCTACTTGATCTCCACACAATTAGGAGTGATAAAGGAACAATTGACGGGCTAAATATCGCTCTCGCGGGAGACCTCAAATTCGGCCGAACAACCCACAGTCTGGCCGTGGCCCTCAGGAATTATGATGTCAAGTGCACCTTCGTATCTCCGAAAGCCCTCAGAATGAGGCAGGATGTCATCGACGACGTCGATGGGAAACTTACTTACACTGTGACCGAGGATCTGAAATCCGTACTTCCCGAGATGGATATCGTATACGCCACGAGGATACAGAAGGAACGGTTCTCTAACCCTGCAGACTATGCAAGACTAAAGGACGCTTATCTCATCAACAAAGAGTTCCTCAAGGGTGCCAAGAAGGATATGAAGTTGATGCACCCCTTACCCAGAATCAATGAAATCTCAACAGATGTTGACAATACCCCCCATGCCCTCTACTTCAAGCAGATGAGGCACGGCGTCTACCTCAGAATGGCTATCTTGGCATTAGTTCTAGGAACGGTCTAGAGAGCCTCTATAAAAAATTGGTCCCTAGTTTTTCTTTTGAAGGCCTCTAGCATGAATTATAATTAGATCTTGTGAGACTCTACAGTATAAATTGGTGGTGACTCCGAAACCCTGACAGTCATTAAATTATGGACCGGTCAGTTACGAAGCACAACTGTTGACCCATTTCAAAGCTCCGCCTCTAGTTTATGTCACCGCTTAGAAGTGTTTAAGGTAGAAAGATGCATCATGAGAAATGACGTCTAGACGAGATCCACCTTAAAGAAGATGAGGTTCGCGACCTCGATCCTATCATCTATTTCCTTGTTCTCAATATTCACGTTGGGGTACTCGCAATTGATGGGTTTATTTTGAAGCCCACGGCACGTCTAATCTCAAAATCCACAACTGCCAACAATAGTATTCGGCCTTCCTCATCTCTCAGGTATAGACCACATCGTCTTGATACACCCCCTCTGAAAGGTTCAACCGTATTATAACCACGTTGACGAGGCTTGGGACGAAGAGTGAGACACTATAGGGAATATCCACCCCAGCTGATGAATGGATTGTCATGCCTTAGGCTCAGGAGCCAGTCGTCACGAACACCTACAAATATTAGATTTTTCTCCTCAGGGGAGGGTACACGTTATTTTCTAGGAAGAAAACTCTCAAATATGTTGCTAAATTGATCCAGCGGTTTTCTAGATTGTTATTAAAGCCAATGAAACTGAGACCTCAAAAGAGGGTATCATCATCTTCGGATAGACCCACTTTATCAAGAGTGTGGAAGACCTCTTGGAGGTCAGGACCACCTTGACCCACGCGCCCAGGTTTACGGAGTTCCTCTTGAGGGCCGTGTAATAAACCTAGCTCTTGGGATTTAGTAGCTTATTGAGGGCGGCTGGAATTTCTTTGATCTCAAGTTCTCCGCTAATCTCTCTGAGTTTCCCTGCAGTGGCATATTTCTCGATAATTGGGAAGGTTTGCTTCTCGTAGACTTCAAATCGGCGCCTTATGATCTCCTCTTTATCGTCTTCGCGCTGAATAAGATTGGCTCCACACTCATCACAGACTCCATCCACTCTGGGGATGATGTCCTTAAGATGGTAAACCGCCCCGCAATTCGGGCAGATTCTCCGGAGGGAGATCCTATCTACGATGGTCTCCGACCTCGCGACGATGGTGATCACATGATCGATTTTAGCATTCAACCTCTTGAGGATACCATCGAGGGTGATAGCCTGCTTTATGCTTCGCGGAAAGCCGTCTAAAATGAAACCTCTTTCTACGTCGGTCCTAGTGAGACGCTTCTCCATAATAGATATTACTATTTTGTCGGGAACAAGCTCTCCCCGGTTCATATAGTCCTTTGCGATGAGACCTTGCTCGGTCCCGATAGAAGCAGCCTCTCTTAACATGTCGCCGACTGTTATCACGGCGATATTAAACATCTTTCCGAGAGTTCTCGCCCTAGTCCCTTTACCAGATCCCGGAGCGCCAATAATTATAATCCGCGTCTTTAATCCTCCTGAAATACGGGATCGGGGAGTGCCGTAAACATTATAACTATTTCGACCATTCCCCATTGTTTTATTAGAATACCCCTATGAATTTGGGGATAAACGGTTGGAGCCCAACTATCCGTCGTTCATGATCTTTGGCATTATACTTTTAATTTCTGGTTTGCTGCTGGTTTTGCTCCCATTGTTAACCCACTATCTACCTTATCAAAACCAAGTGCCCTGGTTCCTGATCTGGGGTTATAGGAGAAACGGATTCTACTTCGTGACTTCTCCCCTCCTCATCGTTCTCTCCTTAATATCCCTGATCGCACAGGTGTACGGGAGGAGATGAAAGGGCTATTTGATGAGGTTCTCCAAGCTCTGAAGAATCAGTTGTCTAAGACTCTTGAAACATGAAACGATATTTTCCGGGAAGCTCAGGATTTCCATCTCTTTAAGTGCCAATTGAATAGGACTACTATGGATGGATTGTCCCAATCTCTTGAACGTTTTCACAAAGGCTTTGACCGTTTCAACATCAACCTGGCCTTCGACGCTCTCGGTGAGATAAAGGTCCCAGAGCAAGATGAAAGATTTTACAAAGACTTCATGGAGTTCCATGTCAAAGTTCAGGATACCCTCGTAATGGGGCAGCCGCTCTGCGTCTCTGTGCACAACTGAGAGAATGGCATAAGCCTCCTCTTTGATTTGGTCAACCCTCCTCTCACTAACGGCGGATGAAAGGCCCCGGATATCAACGGCTATGGGGGCAACTACCCTCAGGGCCTCCATCTCATTCACGATCCGTACCGCTTCTGCGACGTTATTTCTAATAAGCCCCCACCTCGCCTCCCCGTGAAGCTCAAAAAGGACCTGAAAGGTCTGGTCTATTATCTCGAGGACTAGGCTTAAATGGTGGATATGGGACTCCCGTTCCACAATCCTTGAGTCCTCCTCTAGTTTAGCTCTCTCACATCTTTTCTTGATATCAGCATCGATTTCTTCCTTGACCGCCTCAAGGCCTTTCCTGTCCTCAGAAAAGAAAACTAACCCCAAGCTTTCCTTTCCCTCGATATAATCGATCTTAATTTTGATCAAGCTCTTGTAGGGTGGCTGCTTCTCCTCAAGGGAGGTGGATATTGCTCCAGTAACGTTAATCACGTTGACATTCTCAAGCCTCTTTCTAAAGAATCCCTTCTCCTCCTTGACGAAGACCTTGTCTCCCTCTATACTAAGAGTCCCCTTCTTCCCTTTAGCAAGTTTTCCCCTTACACTTAGCATCATGAGAACCTCCGAAAAGTGTTTACCACTACTTCAAGAGAGGTCTCTCTGGATTGACTCCTTAGATCCAGCTTGAGATTTTCTCGCCCAAACTTCTCGAAGAGCATGAGTTCCTCTAGGGATACCTCGCCACTATTCGCGGGGGTCTTGCCAATTTTCTCGAGGACCATGTAATTGAGGATGCTCTCCCGTTCCGCGTGCATGTGAGGTTGTTGAGGTCTATTATCAAGATTGTTAACGTAAGCGTGGAACGCATTAGAAAAAAGCGAACAACCAAAATGACCATGCCATGCACCCTCATCCAAGGGCATTGGAAGCGCCTGAAGAAATCTATTTGAGAGTGGAGAGAAAGGACTCACAGGAGGATGATTACGCTGCACGCGTGATAATTTGAATCTGGTCTTCTGCAAATTGGTGTCCACTCCCAACTACCCTCATTTAATTGGAAATTTAACTTGTCCGCCAATTTTTTTCGGCGATTTCAACTAAATATAATCTGCGAGCAGTATTGTTACTATCTAATAAACAAAAGGATAGATGATCTGGTCATTTAATACGTGCGGGAAACGTAGGCGATGTATTTACCATCGTCTCCGCAGACCAGACAGTCCCCCGTAGGCTCTTCATGCCTTTCCCAAAGGGTCCCTCTCACCTCCCCGGCAACCTTATCTTTGATCTCGAAGGCACAGGAGGGTTCTCCGCACCAGTTAACCCGAACGATCCTCCTCTTGTCCATATGGCTTCTAAGCTCCTCAAGGCTGGAGGCTTCAGCAAGCTCACTCTTGAGGCGTTCTTGGCTCATAGCTGAGATATTTGTTTGTATATCAGCTGCCATGGCTGTCACATCCTTAACTAGGTCATCGATCTCCCCTTTCTTCTTCTCCTTAGTGTCCCTCCTGACCAAGGTCACCACCCTTGCAGTTGCCTCTCGAGGCCCCAGTTCGGCCCTTATTGGGACTCCGAACATCTCCCACTTATAGTATTTCTCTCCGGGCCTCAGCCTGTCATCATCATCTAGGGCCACCCTGAAACCCGCCTTAGCGAGGATTAATTTGACCTCGTTACAGTATTCGGACACCAAGTCCTCCTTTCCCTTGAAGGGGATGGGGATGATGATAACCTGATGGGGGGCCATAATAGGCGGGAGCACGAGGCCATTATCATCGCCGTGTTGGGCGATAGTAGCTGCTAGGGTTCGCCCCATCCCCATACCATAACAGGTAGTAGAGGCATAAGCTCTTTTCCCGTTATCATCCTCATAGGTAAGCTCGAAGGCCTTAGCAAAGTTCTCCCCAAGCTGGTGGACCGTACCGATCTGGTTAACCTTTCCATCTGGGTTCCAGGTGTCAAAGGCTAGGCTGTACACTGCACCCGCGAACTTGTCAAAATCAGGGCGCTTAAGTATCAAGTAGCTAATCCCCAGCGCATCATAGACTGAACGGTAGACCTTCACCGCAACTTTTACCTGTCTCTCTGCATCTTCAAAATCGATGTGGGCCGTGTGAGCCTCGTTCCAGAGGAACTCTCTCCCCCTAAAGAGGGGCCGGGTGGCCTTAGTCTCGTACCTGTAGACGTTGCATGTCTGGTGCATCCTGAGGGGCAAATCTGCGTGGCTTCGGATCCAGATTTTGAACATTGGATAAATCGCTGTCTCAGAGGTGGGTCTCAGAAGGAGCCTCCGGTCTAACTTATTGTCTCCAGCGTGAGTGATCCAGAATACCTCTGCAGAGAATCCCTCAATATGATCTTCCTCCTTTTGGAAGGCATCCTCTGGGATCACCACGGGGAACTGCATGGGCTGATGATCGGTAGTTTCAAGTCGCTCCTCAAGCATCTGATAGATACGTTTTACAACGCTGTAACCCCATCCCCGGTAGACAGAGAATCCTTTCACAGGATACCTATCATCGACTACTTCGGCCTCGAGGAGTACTTTATCGAACCACTTGCTGAAGTTGTCGAACTTTTCATTCCGGTTTTCAGTCAAATTATGTACCTTCTACTGGATGGGTGTCAAGAAAAAGTCCGTTAGGCTGGAATATATTCACCCATCTTCCTGCGTGATAATCCGGATGTCAGATATAATCTTTCCGCGCGCTTTGATGATAGATCATTACATCCGAGAATTATTGCCTCCTACGCTTAAGAGTATCTGACCTCGCGCGCGAAAAGTTATATTCATCGAGGAAGGGGTTTACCCTCTTATGGGAAAAGTCCTCCTAGTCGTCCGGGATGGATGGGGCTACTCTGAGGAGATAGTAGGAAACGCCGTGCGACTCGCTGATACTCCCGTTAACGACAGGCTCATGAAGACCCGCCCATGGGTTCTTCTTAACTGCGTAGGAAACGCCGTCGGACTCCCGGAAGGCACCCAAGGAGGCAGTGAGCCGGGGCATCTTATCATGGGGGCTGGGAGGGTGGTGTTACAGCCCCTTAAAGAAATCAACCAGAGCATTAAGGACGGGTCTTTTTTTTCTAACAAAGCCCTAATGGGCGCGATTAACCATTGCCTAAAGGATAAGGGGAGACTTCACCTGATGGGACTCCTTAGCGATCAAGGAATCCACGGGACCATCACCCATCTTTCTTCTTTGCTCGAGCTCGCCAGGATGGAGGGTCTGAATGAAGTATTTATTCATGGTTTCCTCGATGGCCGGGATGCACCTGTTCGGAGTGCAAAAAAGTATCTCCGGGAGACCCTGAGACTGTTTGAGGAGGTAGGGGTTGGGCGCATTGCCTCCCTTGTAGGCAGATACTATGCCATGGATCGGGACACTAACTGGGGGCGAACAGAAAAAGCCTATCATCTCCTTACTCTTGGAATCGGCCATTTAACAAGTGACCCCTTGGAAGCTGTGTCTGAGGCCTATCGCAGGGGAGATGACACAGACTACTATATCCAGCCCACAGTAGTGACTGATAAAAACGGAAAACCTATAGCAACCATCGAAGACGGAGACTCGGTAATCTTTTGGAACTTTAGGTCTGAGAGGGCCCGCCAAATAACCTATGCCCTTACTCAGGTTGAATTTGACGCGTTCCTAAGGAAAAAGATTCCCCAGGTCCACTTCACATGCATGAGTGTATATGACCGTAATCTAGATCTTCCTGTGGCGTTCCCCCAAAAAAAAATTAAAAACAACTTGGGGTGGATCATTGCCTCCAATGGATTTAGGCAACTCCGGATAGCTGAGAGCGAAAAATACGCGCAGGTCACCTATTTCTTCAATAGCCAGGAGGAAAATGCCAATATTAGGGAGGACCGGATCATGATTCCCAGTCTCAAGGTGCCCAGCTATGAAAATGATCCAGTGATGAAGGCCCATGAGGTCACCGAGACGCTCCTCCAGGAGGTCCAGAAAGGGCTTTATGAGTTCATATTAGTCAATTACGCTAATGGAGACCTTGTAGGTCACTCTGCCAACTATATCGCAGGGCTTAGGGCTGTAGAGACCGTGGACTTGTGTCTTGGACGCCTCCTTGATAACGCCCTCCATAAAGATTACACGGTCCTAGTCACAGGAGATCATGGAAACATAGAAACGATGCTATACCCTAATGGGGAGCCTAACCCGTCTCACGGTCTTAACCCCGTCCCATTTATCTTGGTAAGCGACGACCCGGATCTCAAGGGTGTTCAACTTAAATCTGGTCTAGGACTGGCGAACGTCGCCCCGACGGTCCTGGACCTTATGGGGATTGAGAAACCCCGAGAGATGACGGCTGAGAGTCTGATCATCAGGGCATAAGTGCATATCCACGAAAATCTTATCACCTATGGATGCCACCCATGGGTATGCGCCTCAAATTCTCAAATCACCGCTCAAACTGGACGGAAGGCACCTTCTCCATGCCTATCGCGCAGGAAACCTGTAAAAGTTTTGATACATTTCCAAGATACAAAAAACATATGTATATCGGTAGGTCTTAAAATTGGTCAAGTATATTTTTGTTACAGGGGGCGTTTTGAGTGGCCTTGGGAAGGGGCTGGTCACCTGCTCCATCGGAAAGATGCTCCAAGCCCGGGCATTAAAAGTCAGCGCCGTCAAGTGTGATCCCTACCTCAATGTAGATGCAGGAACCATGAACCCTTACATCCACGGTGAGGTCTTTGTCCTGGATGATGGCTATGAGGCCGACATGGACCTTGGGACGTACGAACGTTTCCTTGGGGTTAAGCTTACAGGGCTTAATAACATCACTTCAGGTAAGATCTATCAGAGCGTAGTCAAAAAGGAGCGTAATGGGGGATACCTAGGGCACTGTGTTCAAATTATACCCCATGTCACTGATGAGATTAAGCATCGCCTCAGATTAGTAGCTGATGAGACTACCGCCGATGTGCTCCTGGTGGAGTGCGGGGGCACTGTGGGAGACATCGAGGGGCTCCCATTCCTTGAGGCCTTTAGGCAGATGAAGATCGAGGAACCCCGGGGGAATACCCTTCTGGTTCACGTCACCCTCGTCCCTGTCCTCAGTGCGGTGGGAGAACCAAAGACGAAACCAACCCAGCACAGTGTCAAGGAATTAAGGGCCATCGGGCTCCAGCCCGACCTCATTGTGGCCAGAACTGAAGGGGGGCCTCTTCTCGAGGACCCTAAAAGGAAGATTGCCCTTTACTGCAGCGTCGAGGAAAAAGCGGTATTCTCCTCAGTAGATGTGAAAACCCTCTACGAGTTGCCCCTAGTTCTTGAGAGTCAGGGTATGGGACAAGTCGTCTGCGATTACCTGGGGCTCAAAAAGTCCGAGACCGACTGGTCCAAGTGGGAGGCCATGGTTAAGGAATTTAAAGAGCCTACTGAGACGGTAAAAATTGCAATGTGCGGAAAGTATGCCGAGCTTGCTGATTGCTATGTGAGCGTCAACGAAGCGCTCCGTCACGCCGCCGCAAAAGCAGGATGCAAAGTTCAAATAGATTGGATTGAAACCGAATTTTTTGAGGAGGACATCAAGCAGGTGAAGATTCTCGAAGGATATGACGGGGTCTTAGTCCCCGGAGGATTTGGGCAGCGGGGCGCTGAAGGAAAGATTATCGCCATCAACCACTGCCGTACCAAAGACAAGCCTTTCCTCGGCATCTGTTACGGCTTCCAACTAGCAACCGTTGAGTTCGCACGGTACGTGGTAGGCCTCGAGGGCGCCGCTAGCACAGAGTGTATACCTGAAACACCTCACCCCGTCATTGATCTGCTGCCCGAACAAAAGCAGATCAGTGAACTCGGGGGCACCATGAGACTTGGGGCCAACACGGTAATTGTGGCTGAAGGGAGTCTTCCTCACAAACTGTACAATACAACGGAGATCAAAGAGCGCCACAGGCACCGATGGGAGGTAAACCCAGAGTACTGGGATAAACTGGAAAAGGGTGGAGCGGTCTTCCCCGGTTGGAGCAAGGAGAAGGGACTCAAGGAGATCCTATTACTACCCGAGCTCTATTTCTTCCTTGGGACCCAGTTCCATCCTGAGTTCAAAAGCCGTCCCTGGAGTCCTTCGCCACCCTACTACGGTCTTGTGAAGGCAAGCCTCGATAAGAAGCGAGGAAAGCCCAGACCAGAATTCTAAACCTTTCTCTCTATGAAGGCACCCAATTTTCCGTTTTATTCCAGTTGATTTGTTCTGCATGTTGGAAGTTGTGCAGGTAAAAATCAAAGAAATCTAGGACAAAGTTCAGATAGGTGGAGGCTGACACCAACTAATATGTGAGTCCCCGCAATGTCATATTTCACCAACTCCACAATAAACACTTCTATACTCTACATCTCGATAACCCAAGGCGGTCTTAGATATGCAAAGGTCGTATCCGGCACGCAGTAGTCTACCTTTGCTTAGTGTTCTTCGGGGTCCACAAAGACGGCGGTCCCCGTGACGGATATTATGACGATACTCATCTTGCCGCCCACTTCAGATGCGAGATGCACATGGTCCAATATCCATGTATAAGGATCGCTCTGGAAAGAAATGGGCTTTGATGGATGTCAAAGGTGAACGATCTGCATATGATAACGAACGGTCTCTATATGAACTCTGGGAAATTAGTTCAGAATGGGAAGAATGGATTGAATATAAGTAGAACTGAAGCACTAAGAGAAGGGGCAAGATTACTATTACGAACACAAATTGGTACGTTACCTGGGTCTCCAAAGAGATATCACGCTTAAATGCCTTTATTACTGTCAGGACATGATTTATTATGGTGAATAAAAAAAATGATTAGTAGTGATAAGATAGTTACCACCCCGTCAATACAGGGATATAAAATAACAAAGGTACTTGGATTAGTAACCGGGTTATCTCCGAGAACAAGGGGAGTCGGAGGACAGATCTGGGGATCGATCGAAGCTCTTCGAGGCGGTGAGGTTTCTGCTTTCACGGTAGAGATAGAAAAAGCTAGACTCGAAGCTATAAAACGTGTCATTGAAAATGCAGAGAAACTAGGTGCTAACGCTATCGTTGGGATAGACTTAGAGACCTCTGAAATGGGTTCAGCGAAGATGAGTATCATGGTCATCTCAGCCACGGGAACTGCCGTAGTGGTTGAACCAGAACCAACACGTTACTCCCATTAACGCTGAAAAGACATGTCCACCTATTAGGTAAAGACGAACTTTTAGCGGATCTGATAAGCGAAGTGCAATCTAAATAAGGTCTTAAGACTTTATCTTTTCTTAACTCATACTGGAAACTGAATGTCCTCTACGGAATGATCTTGCTCATATCGTTCAACATATCACTCTTTAGTTTTACACACTATATGTCTCAAGGTCAATCCCCACTATAGCGTTGTCCCCCAGAGCTAAGGCCTTGTTCTTCACCCTCTCTATAGCCTCCATCCTCGCCTTCTCGAGCTCTGTAGTGAAGGCCGTTACCTCCCCATCTAATATAGATTCGATTCCGGCTATGACTTTCCCAATAACGCCCCAGGTCCGTGGAGTGAGACCAAGTCACAACCCCCATAACCTTTTTGATCTTGTATCCCTAGATTGTGGGCGTCGTGGTTATAATGAAGTCTAGAGCCTCAGGGGAGATAGTCGTGCCGCAGTCAGAGCAGAATTTATGGTTGTCCTTGATCTCGTCTCCGCAAAACTGGCAATTCAAACATCAATCACTTGGGTAGTTTTTGCGCAAATTCATTACAAAGCAGATCATGCCTCAGGGGAAGTATGGCTTGTTCAGTAATTCAGGTATTTCACCCAAGTAGTCTCCCTGGTCCATAAAGAGTAGGTCTTTCATCCTCAGGAATGGTGTATTTAGGGGAGACGGGGTGTTATCTACACCGTTCACCTTCTGGTATAGACGTCGCCCCTAGATGTCATCTGCGATGAATGTTAGTATCATGGGCTTATTCTTAGAAGCTTTGAGGTGTGTATTTGCGTCATCCATAATCCCACATGGGTGTCAAGCGCAGCATTGTAGACCGTCACGGGGATATCGGAAGGTATGATCATTACTCCTCGTAGTGGATCCCATGCCAGAAATTGTGGTCCGCCTCCTTGTATTTCTCTAGGTCTACTCGATCAAAAGCATTTTCGGCCTCCTCCCGAGCAAGCTTCATTACTTTTTCCCTGTCAATACTCAAGATTTCCCTTTTCTCCATCAGAATCACTCCATCTACCATAACAGTGTCCACGTCGTTGCCGTTGGCATAGTAAGCGAGAAGATTTGGGACAAAAGTCTCCGGGGAGAGGTGGGGCTTATCAAGGTTCACCAGAGTAACGTCAGCCTTTTTCCCGGGCTCTAGGGAGCCGACCTCATCACTCATGCCGAGGACTCTTGCAGCATCAATGGTGACCATCCTGAGGGCTTTTCCCACAGGGAGTACAGTCTGAGTGCCGTGGATCATCCATTGGTGCCACATTGCTCGGTGGATGTCTTTGAAGATGTCAAAACTGAAGCGGGGAGCAGAACCGTCGGTGGATATTGAGACATTTGCTCCCGCCTCCAGTAACCCCATGATCGGGGGGTAGCCGTACCAGACGTTCTCGGCGGTGGAGGGAGCGGTTGCGACGCCGCACTGGTTCCTGCCTAGGGCCTCCACCTCCCGGGAGCTAAGACCGTTCCCATGGGCCACCACCACGTCGGGTCCTAGGAGCCCATCTACTGTCTCCTCTCCAAAGTTTTCCAAGGCGAATTCAACTGATCCCGCGAAGATGTGAGTATGAATCTGGACCCCGTAAAGGTCTGCAAGTTCCCTCATCTCCTCACCTCTCTCCACCATAACGGGGATGTCTTCCGGCTTGTATTCATAAGCGAATCTGCCTCGATTCGTGTGGCGTCCGAAGAGGTAAGCCGGAGCGAGGGCTATCTTGATTCGTCCGTTTGCACCCTTGTGCCACTTCTTGATGACCTCCACGGAGTTGGCGACCGCATCCTCGTGGGTGAAGGTCCTCTCGAACCACTGGCCGCCCTCAAAGTGGGTGCCGCTCCACGGTGTAGGGATGTGGGGAATGAATTGATCCGGGGGGCCTACTCCTAGCACAGCCCTTATGCCGACTTTGGAGTAGGCTTCTGCGTTTCTAATTGCGAATATAGGACTATCGGTGCGAGCAGGAGTGGACCCGATGATAGATGCCCCGGTAGTGACTCCAAAGCTGAGACGCTCGGTGGCGGCGAGTTGGGCCTCGGCGTACCACCACCGGTCGGTAGTGGCGTGCCAATATAGATGGCCCGCTGGCCAGCCATGGATAGGGTGATATAGCCCCCGGATGAGACCGTGGCCTGCATGACCATAGGTATCTACAAGCCCAGGGATGATCGCGGTTCTCCGGGCATCGATAGTTCTTTCCGCGGTGTACTTTTTCCTAAGTCTGTGACAATAATCAACGTCTGTAATCCTATCGCCGGTGATGGCGAGGCCTCCGTCCTTAAGAATTGTGCCAGCTCGGTTCATAGGGAGGAGAGTGCCTCCGAGGACGAGAGTGTCCACGGAAACCTTTGCCAACTTAATATCCCGCCCACTCTTGGTAGGACTCAGCGTAGACTGTGCCGCTCCGTTCCTTCCAGGCTTGGTTCACCTTGTTCGCCTCAGCCGAGAGCTTTTCCTCGTCGAGACCGGAGATTCTCCGGTCCTCTACCAGAGTTTTGCCGTTTACAATGACCGTCTCAATGTCCCTTTGACTCGCGAAGTAGACAAGGGTCCTGATGGGATCGTCGTTCATAGCCGTATGCATCCCCCTGAGGTCTACCACCACAATGTCCGCCTTCGCCCCTGGGGAGAGGCGTCCTAGGTCATCCCTCTCCAATGCCTTTGCGCCCCCTAGGGTGGCGGCATCAAAAACATCTCTGGCTGTAACAGCGGTCCGGTGCCTATCCGCGATCTTTCCTAAAAGGGCTGCACATCTCATCTCCATTATCATGTCCATGGGGAAAGCGTCAGTGCCTATCCCTATATTGATGCCTGCGTTCCGGTACTTGGCATATGTGTGAAGCATCAGCCCGATCCTGGCCCAGATCATGGGGGTGTGTCCTAAGGTGGCCCCGCTCTCCGCCATCATGGTAATGTCGCGGGGATCCCCTATGACGGTGTCGGGGGCAGGGGAAACCGGGTTCATGCTGGTATATAGGGCATGTGTGATGATGGTTTTTGGACCCAAGAACCCGATATCATAGAGGAAGCGGATGGGGGTCCTCCCGTAGCGGCGAAGGCTCTCATAGTACTCTGGGAGATATTGGGAGGTGTGCATATGAATGGGGATGTCCTTCTTCAGGGCTGCGCGCTTCGTCTCACGGAGGAGGTCCTCGGAGCAGGCATCGAACTTGTATGGGAACAGCATTGTCCTCACTCTGTCGTCGTGAGCCCCCTCGTAATCATCACAGAACGTAAGGGCGTCTGCGAGAGCCCTCAACCCCGCCTCCTCATCTAAATAGTATAAGGTCGAGCCATCATCGTTGGTATAGAGCTGCATATCTGTGTGGGGGTGAGAGATATAGGCCCTCGCCCCCATCTCTCCCGCGATGTCAACGAAGAGCTCCGCTTGCCCACGAGGGGGTTGAAACCCAGATGTCCCAAAGCTGGTGATCTCACAGATTGTGGTTGCACCTCCCTTAAGGAGCTCAGCGAAGCTGAAACGGACACTTACGTCAAGATCGTTCCCCTCAAAATATACCTTGGGCTTCTTGAGACCCCTAAGCATGGTCTCCTTAGAGCTCGTTTGTCTTTTCGTTCCCAATCCGTCTGTGCGGAAATGGGTGATACACAGGCTCGTCAAAGCGTGGATGTTCACAAAGCCGGGGCAGACGAGGCGTCCACGGGCCTCAATGGTCTCATCCACTGGATCTCTGAATGATTTCCCAACATATAGGACCAGGTCATCCTCGTAGACAACGACGCCGTCCCGGATTATCCTGTGGCCTACACCATCGAATCCAACCACGTAGCTTGCCTTAATCTTGGTCAGCATGAAGTTCATTCGCCATGTGTCTCTTTCTGCTATATGTTTATGGTAATTTATGATGCTCGTAGGAAACTTGACAAGGCTAACCTAATAGCATGAACTGGAATGGATTGAAAAAATAAAAATGGGCTCTGGTTTAGCCCGAAGGTTTTCCGCTTTTACCCCAACCGGCCTTGTCGAAGTCCTGGATGATAACGGTAACGGCATCTGGGCTACAATTGCATGCTTCGCATATCGCATTGGTCACTAGTTCGATAGTCTTGGCCTTGGTTGCGTTGTCCCTGCCAGCCCACCACTTGATCTCTACTAAAGGCATGTTTTATCCATCTGTATTTCTCTGCGCTGGTTAAGAGGGTTTCCCGTGTGGCTCAAACAATTCCTAGTGGTCGGTCAAAAATATATAGGTGAACTGTTTTAAGTGATCTCGATGAGTAACTCTTCTTTAGGTTCGGATATATCTTTGATAGGTTCTTCTTGATTCCGATGGACATATTCCCTATAATGCCAAGAGGCCACGGTGACCACGCGTGCCGGCTCTAAAATCTGGGATGTATTGTGGCCTTGGGTCTTCCTCTCCAAACTATTAGCGAATTTAAATATGATTTATAATGATTATACTCAGATCTGAATTCTCCTCAGTTGGGTATGCGACGAGCTCAGTGGGAACCAACTATTTATGCGCAGAGATTCTAGGCCTGATTAAGACCCATAACCAGTCAACAAATTCTCTGAGATTTTTAGTCTGAATATAGACTGCCCCTGGGCCCTCAATGTGAGTAACTAGACCTTCTCCACTAAAGATTGTCTCTTTCCAGTCCCCAAACTTCTTGACTTGATAATTACAGGTATCGCTGAAGGCAACTAGGTGAAAGTTGTCAACAACCAGCTTTTCTCCAGGCCCGAGTTTGTGTTCATCGATTGCTCCAAATGTATTAATGAACAGGTCTCCTGATCCGCTTGTTTTGACCATAAAGAGGCCTTGTCCAAAGAGACCCCTACTGAACCCCTCCCATCTGATATCTAATTCAACCTGATTCGAGGATGCCAAATAAGAAGATCTCTCGATGATCCAACCTTGATTTGGGTTTACTTCAAACTTTTTTATATCTCCAATGGGAGCAGCACCGAGGGCGATCTGGCCTTTACCTCCTCTTGACGTAAAATCAGTTACGAAGAGACTTTGACCGCCTAAGAGGCTAGTTTTGAGTGTCCCAAATAGACTCTTCTCTCTAGTACGAGTTTCTACTTCAATATTGGGAGTCATATAGGTTAGCGAACCCGCTTCCCCTGTGATTCTTTCTCCATCATCTAGATCCAAAACCAGCATCGAATAGCTGGGATTATATTTGATCTCATACTCCAAGATATATCAACGAACATAGATGTAGTCTCTTCTACGTTAAAATTAACGCACACGTGGCTGCGTCAACGATAAGTATCACAGAGGCTGAACTAGAGAAGGGACGCTAAGACATGGAGAAACAATTGATTCTAGAGGGGTTGCTAAGCAGAGCGGAGAAGAGTTACGGCCAGCAGGAGGCAAAAAAGCTCAGACCTCTCCTCGAGAGTCTGTCAGAATCCATTTGGAAGGTCCAGGGCTTAGAGTTGGAGCCTGGAGACGATCCCTCCTCGGATCTAGTGGAGGGCAAGTAATGGAGCCCTACGAGTTCACTATCTCAGAGTCCTCCCGCCTTATCAGAGAAGGTACTCTCACTCCAACGGATCTCCTCGAGTCCATCATCCAACGCATTGAGGATCTCGAGTCCACTCTTGAAGCTTGGGTCACCATGGATCAAGATCGCGCCGTCTCCGATGCGGAGGAGCGGACCAAGGAGGCTGTGAATGGATCCCTCAGGGGCCAAGTCCATGGGATACCAATCGGGGTTAAGGATATCTACTTTACCCAGGGGCTGAGGACATCCATGGGCTCCCAGATCTACGCGGACTATGTCCCGGAGTATGACGCCGAGACAGTCGCAATTCTCCGGGAGGCTGGAGCGGTGATTCCTGGGAAAACTGAGACTACAGAGTTCGCTGCACATGATCCCGCACCCACCAGAAACCCTTGGAACATCGGGCATACCCCGGGGGGCTCCAGCAGCGGCTCTGCGGCTGCGGTCTCCGCAGGGATGTGCCCTGCCACTCTAGGCTCCCAAACCGGGGGATCTGTGATACGCCCCGCTGCCTTCTGTGGGGTCGTTGGACTTAAGCCTACATATGACCTTATCAGTCGCCGGGGTATCTTTCCCCTTAGCTGGAGCCTCGATCATGTCGGATTTTTCACCAGAACCGTCGAGGATGCAACAATTATACTTAATGTGCTATCGGGGATAGAGCATCAACCTGAACCTTACCCCGAACCTCCTAAACTGGGGCTATTAAGGGGGTACTACGAAAAAAAAGCTGATGAATTGGTTTGGGAAGGGCTTAAGGACGCGGCAGGCAAGCTTCAAGACTCGGGAGCTGAGGTCATTGATCTAGAGCTACCCCGGAGCTTCGGATATGTCCACCCTTCTCATAGCATCATATTCGCCGCAGAGGCTGCATCGATCCATGAAGAGATCTTTAGGAATAGTAACGGCTTGTACAAGCCTTGGATGAGGAGCCAGATAGAGGCGGGACTCCTAATCCCTACTTCGGCATATCTCAGAGCTAAGCGGTTTAGGGGGATCTTTACCATGGAAGTCAGGGATCTTCTAGGAGAGGTAGACTTTCTCCTTACCCCCTCATCAGTCACTCCTGCCCCCCTAGGGCTTGAATCCACGGGAGACCCGGCGTTCAATGCTCCCTGGAGCTTCTGTGGCTTCCCCGCGATCACGATTCCCTGCGGTCTGACAGGAGAAGGTTTACCTTTAGGCATACAGCTCATAGGGCTCCCCTATGGAGAGGAGGAACTACAATCTACAGCCGGTTGGTGCGAGGAGATACTGGACTTTCCAAAGAAACCACGGACTCCTTGATCAGTTTAGAAAATTGAGAATTGGATTTGAGGGTTTTAGCGAAGTTTAGGCTTCTATCAGATTGAGTCTGCTAATCCCTGTAATCTCTCCGGTCCTCTCATCGATGGTTGCTAGGATCATTTTATTATGTTTTGTACGTGCGTCCTCGAAACACATATCACACACTATTTTCAAACATGTCAGGGGGACATCTATGAATTTTAAGAAGATAACAAAAGATGTCAAAATATCGGCATTGGGCCTAGGCACCTTTGGCATGGGTGAGGGACGAGTAGCTGGTATTTCGGATGATGAGAAGGATGTCGAGGCGATTAGGCTCGGCATCGAACTGGGTATTACTCACATCGACACAGCGGAGCGCTACGCTTCAGGCCACTCTGAGGAGGTAGTCGCCGATGCGATCGAGCCATTCAAAAGGCGAGAACTATTCATTACCACCAAGGTCTGGCACAACCATCTCAGGCATGATGACCTGATAGCTTCATTGGAGGAAAGTCTCAAGCGTCTCCGACAGGACTATGTGGATCTCTACCTCGTTCACTGGCCCAATCCTGAGGTGTCCTTAGAGGAGACTATGGGCGCCCTAGAGTATTGCGCCGAGGAAGGATGGACCCGACAGATAGGCGTAAGCAATTTCTCTGCTGAACTAATAGTTGAGGCCCAGTCCCACCTTAAAGAGCACACGTTGGTCGCTGACCAAGTCCATTATAGCCTACTGAATCAAGATCCCCGCGACGAGATCCTTCCATATTGCCAGAAGAACAACATTATTCTGATTTCGTATACGCCGTTGGCTAGGGGCAAGCTTGCGATGCCGGGAAACTCGGTTCTCGACGAATTGGTTGAGAAATATGATAGAACCCACGCTCAGATCTCATTGAACTGGCTCATCTCCCAGGAGAATGTCGTTGCTATCCCAAAGGCCTCTAATCCTGTTCACCTTAGGGAAAATCTTGGGGCTGTGGATTGGATGCTGGACAAAGAGGATTGGCAGAGGTTATCAGAGTCTTTTACTATAGCCTAGAACTCTTTCGGTGTACGGCTGACCTTATTTTATTTTTACCTGACTTGTCCTTCTATGCCACAGCAACTACATACTATGAATCCGTCTTGGAGCTTTTTCTCGATGAACGCCTTACACTCCTCAACATTGAGGAAAAGGGGTTGCCCGCACTCATAGCATAGTGATTCATCGAAGCCTGTCTCGCTCATCAGATGACAGAATGAATGGCCCATAGATATACCTTTCGACTATTCTTAGGCTATAATCTTCTGATATATCCTTGAAACAGGTAGCGCGTGCAGAGGGAAGTCCAACACCATTTTACCCAATATGATGTGTATAGAGGACTCAAAGGGGACTCCGTTTATGAGACCCAGAGAGTGAGAGGTCCATACATTGAAGCCCAGCTGGATCCTCGCACATCCCTTTTTAGTCTCCTGGCACTTCTTTAGAATCCTGAGATGATCGGCGTACACTTAATCATAGACGGCGTCCTCCATCACAGGGTCGATAAGGAGGTAGGCATACGCATCCTTACGGAACTCCCCGCTCTGATTGGGATGAAGATCCTGGCCGGACCCCTAGTTGTCGAAGGATTACCGGAGAACCCAGGGTGGACTGGCTTTGTAATCATCGATAAGTCCCACATTGCGATCCACACCTTCCACGACGGTAACGGTGTCTGCATCGACGTCTTCTCATGCAAAACCTTTAACGAGGAAGTTGTTTCTTGCTATCTCAAAAAGCATCTTCCCTTGAAGAAGGTGAAATCCCAAGTGCTGGAAAGGTCAGAGAAATGATGCAATCGCCTCATAGATACAAGATGCAAACCTCTTAAACGTGCAACTAGATCGTTCCCCACGTGATCGGTTAACCCATGAAGCTACTAGTGAGCGTGAAGAACATTATTGAGGCCCAGGAGGCGGTCCAAGGTGGCGGCCATATCATTGATGTTAAAAACCCAGACGAGGGGGCCTTGGGAGCAAATTTCCCTTGGGTCATCAAACAGATCAGGAAAGTGGTCCCAAACGAGATAAAGGTGAGCGCTACCATCGGGGATCTCCCCAACCTCCCCGGGGCATCCTCATTAGCAGCCCTCGGAGCAACTGTATCAGGGGCCGACTATATCAAGGCAAGTTTCTTCGGAGTGAAGACCCCATCTGAGGCCGCATTTTTAATAGGAGAGGTCTGCAGGGCCGCCAAAGAGTATTGCGAATCTACAAAGGTGATCGCTGCAGGCTACGCTGACTACGAAAAGATCGGGTGTCTAAGTCCCTTAGAGGTTCCAGCGTTGGCCCACGGAGCTGGAGCTGATGGAGTGATGATCGACGTTAACGTTAAGACCCACGGAGGTCTCTTTGATCTCCTATCAGTTGACGAGTTGAGGGGGTTCGTTGAAGAGTCGCATGGACTCGGTTTGACGGTTTCCCTAGCTGGATCCCTGGACCGGAAAGACTTGGGAGAAGTATTTGACCTCGGAGCTGATATAGTGGGGGTTAGGAAGGCGGTCTGTGGTGACAAGGATCGTCTGAGAGGCGCCGTTTACAGGGAGGCAGTGAGAGAGCTTGTGGAGGAGATCCGCTGCCTTCAAGGTTCAATTAAGCTCTGATCTGCGTGCACCTAGGTAGCTCATTTTCAAGTATTTTCCGGACTCTCTCAGGATACCTCCCGTTAACGACATAACAGTCCAGCCGCTGCTCTGAGACGATCCTGGGCAGATATGTATCCACACTGGTTCTGATGTTTTGTGTTAAGAGCTCGGCTGCAGAAATTTCCTCGATGAGCTCTGCCCTGGAGTCATCTTTTGGATCCCTAGTGTAGACACCATCCACATTGGTTACCAGTATAAGCTTCCTTGAGAGCAGCTCTCCAGCTATGTAAGCGGTTATTGAGTCTGAGGTTACCACCCACGAGTGTGGCAAAGGGTTCGCCCGGAACATCAGCCTTGATGGTAGGAGTATGGGTAGTAGCCCTGCCTTTGAATGCATCTTAGCCCCTTCCAGCGTACAGGTAGTCTGGGAGTTCGGGGTTAGGCTAGACAGTAGAATTCCATACTGGTCCATGGCGAGAATTGCCAAGTTGTGAGCGATGGTGCCTTTGAGATGATATCGTTCATCCAGTTCCCTCACAACATCGGCGAACCTTCCTCCCCCAGGCACAGCGGAAATTCTGTGTGTGCCCGCCACCTTGCCAAGTTCCAAGCATAGGGCTCTTAATTTTGCCGGTTCCTCGGCCAAGCTTCCCCCGATCTTTACTGTGGCATCCATTGTACAGTCATTCCCTCGAGTCTGCTGGCTGCCATAAGGGCGACGCCGACCGAAGGGGAGACTAGAGCCGCATCGGCACCCATTACGTCACCAAGGTCGACGATCTCTTGGAACCCGACTTTCTGAGCCGCGGCCTTCGCTAGAAACTCTCTGCCCATCCCTGTCACTACAACTGGGGGCTCATGTTCATAATTAGTTTTCAATCTAGCTCTAACCTGCTCCAACCCCTCCCCCACCTGTTCAATCTGTCTATTGTAAACTTGGTTAGCTACGTCAACTATCTCTCGCTCGCTGAGCATCTCGATATCGGCGCAGATAACCCTGGCGAGCCGTGCCATAGCCTCACACCTTGTCACATCTCTTCCGTCCGCAGTTTCCACGGTGTAGTCTCCCTTTCTAATGTTCCTTAGGATGAGGTGAACATCTCCCGACTGGGCGAAGAGCTCAGAGGAAACTCTTGCCTTACCGCCTCGAATCTTTATGGAGTCCACTATGGACGCAACGTTGGTCCGCAGAGAGCCTGTGTACACGAGCTCCCCGGTCATAAGCTTCTCTAGGTCGTTCCTCCCTTTTGCGGCAATCTCCCCGTCGACTATGGGGATGATACTAGTAGAGGTGCTCCCAATATCAACCACGATGCAATCTCTAATTCTCTGGGAAACCATCCAACCTGTTGCAACCCAGTTGGCCGCAGCGACCGCTAGAGGATCACTCCTTGCCGCCTCCAAGCTCCTTAATTTAGCGTTAACGTCCAGTACAAAACAGGGGATACCGTTGAGGATCTGCTCAATAGATCCCAAGATATGGTTGACGCCCTCCCTTTTCGTCCTGTAGGCATCAGACAGCTCGGCGGTCATTGTCAGACTGACACCGTCAAGTCTAGAGGGTCCCCTAAGTTGTTTTAAAAGCCCATCCAACATAACCGGGAGTTGATCCAAGGACCTTTTCCAGATGGGGAAATACTGAGAAGCGGTTTTGCCCTTAACTACTAAGTCTCCATCAGTTTCCACATAGGCGGCCTTGGTGTTTACGCCCCCTACGTCGAAACCGAGGATATTCACCATTTCAGGAGTCCTCTGAACCTAGAGCGGAAAGGTTCAAGCTTTTTATCAAGTAGCACAGAGATTCTGCATCTGGAAAGATGCCAATGAAGATCATACCAGTACTGGATCTCTTGAACGGCATTGCTGTTCATGCTATGCACGGAGACAGAAATAAATATCGGCCTCTTAATAGCATCCTCTGGTCCTCACCCGATCCCCTAGAGCTCTCCAAGGTCTTCGCCTCACAGGGATTTCACGAGCTCTACGTGGCGGACCTTGATTCCATATTAGGGAACAAAGAGGACTTTTCCGTGCTTTCCCGGATCTGCTCGGAAACTGAACTTTCCCTTATGGTAGATGCTGGAATTAACGATCTCGGGAAGGCTGAGAGGGTACTTGAAGCAGGGGCGTCTACAATAATCATCGGGACTGAGACTCTCACCGGCCTCGGCTTTGTGGGGGAAGCGATTAAGGCTCTGGGTGAGGATCGAGTGATAGTGAGCATCGATCTGAAAGGGGGAGAATTATTGAGCAAATCCGAAAAGATACGCTCCATGACCCCACCACGTCTGGTGAAGGCTCTCGAGGAGCTTGGAGTCACCAATATTATTGTTCTCGATCTGGCGAGGGTGGGCTCGGAGCAAGGGATCAATATGGGGGTCATCGTGGATATCTTAGAGGAGACTAGGATTGGTGTGATGACTGGAGGAGGTATACGGGGCATCGAGGATCTAGAGAAGGTGAGTAGCCTCGGAGTGTCCGGTGTGCTCATCGCGACAATCCTACATACTGGAAAACTCACAGTAGCTGATTTGGTGTCGAAAGGGTTTCTATGATCTTATGCTGTAAGTATGTTCCTTGGCTAAATGTATGGTAACTTTTGATCGGGTTAAATGAAATTTTAGAGATGAAAAGACCTGGAACACTCGTTAAGGGGCCTTCCGAGCACGAGGGAATCTAACTCCTGCAAAGAAATTTGGAGATAAAGCTATGAAGGAGAATTCATTTAGATGCCCGTTTTTCCTTGCGCTTTTTTCTTTTCTCCGCTCTCTCTTTTTTAGTCAGAGGCTTTTTTTTTGCACTACGCATACCCACTTTAATCGCCAATAGATAGAATACCTTCAATAGTACATAAATTTATCAATTGACGAATACCTGAATCTCGCAAATCAAGATATTTTTTAATTATGTTGAAATAAATCACTTGCGTGGAAAGAAGTTCTACGGAGGATTACCTGGGTAGAAGGATAAAAGAACAACGAAAAAAAGTATTAAAAGAACGAGACCTAGAAGCTCAGATGGTTCAATCCCTGCTTTCACTATTTGGCCCGGATTAATGAAAAAAGCTTACGTCTTTCATTATGGTGAAAAACTATTTTATTGTATCTTCGTAGTATCAACAGCATCCAATGGTAAACGCTATATTGAAATGGGCAGGTGGAAAACGAAAGCGCATCCCTGACATTATTGATTTATTTCCTTCGGATCATAAAGAAAGAACATATCATGAACCATTTATCGGAAGCGGAGCTGTTTTCTTCCATATAACGCCCAAGACAGGCTCAATTAACGACATAATATCTAGATTAATTAATTTCTACATTGTTGTTAGAGATAAACCAGAGGAGCTAATATCTCAAGCTCAACAATATCCCCACGAAAAAGATGTTTTCTACAAACTCCGTGACCATCTAAATCAGGGGAAGCTCACAGATGTAGAGGCGGCTGCACTTTTTCTATATTTTAACAAAACCGCTTTTAATGGATTATACCGTGTGAATTCAAAAGGAGAATTTAACGTACCTTTTGGGACACATAACAATCCAACAATAGTGCCTAAAGACCGAATCCGAGCAGCAAGTCATGTATTAAAGAACGTTGAAATCTTAAACAGAGATTTCTCATATATTGTAGAATATTCGGAACCAGGAGATTTATGCTATTTCGATCCACCTTATGCACCAGTGGGTAATACCTCATATTTCACAGCATATTCTTCAAAGGGATTCAATTTCCTAGAGCAAATAAGACTCAGAGATGTATGTATTGAATTAGATTCGAAAGGCGTCTTGTTTATCCTGAGTAATTCTTATGTTGACCCCATAATCAAGATTTATCAAGAGATTAATAATTTCAAGATGTTTACAGTTCAAGCAAAGCGAGTCATTAGCTCAAAAGCGTC